>RPYR01000115.1 GCA_008671285.1 Collinsella aerofaciens
GACCGGGGCGTTGCCCACGACCATGCGCACGGCCATGGCCTCGCCGATGGCACGACCCACACCCAGCACGATGGCAGCGAGAATGCCCAGCTTGGCTGCAGGCAGCACGACCTTGTAGATGGTCTGCCACTTGGGGGCGCCCAGGCCATATGCGCCCCAACGGATATAGCGCGGAACGGCGCGAATCGCTTCCTCGGTGGTGCGCATGACGATGGGCAGCATCAGAAGTGCCAGCGCCAGGGCGGCCGAGACCATCGAAAGACCCAGGCCCATGGCCTCGACAAACAAAGCGTAGCCAAAGAGGCCCATAACGATGGAGGGCACCGAGGCCAAGGCATCGGCAGCATAGCGAATGATGTCGACGACCTTGCCCTGTTTGGCATACTCAGCCAGATAGACCGCAGCCAAGACGGCAACCGGCGTGCAGATGAGCATGGCGAGTGCCGTCACGTAGATAGTCGAGACGATCGTGGGCCAAATGCCGCCTTCGGCGTTTACGCCCTGCGGCCAACCAAAGATAAAGTCAAGCGAGATATGCGGCAGACCGTTGATGACCACGTAGGCGATGATGGCAAGCAACACCAGGGTGGTGATATAGGCCGCGGCGCGAAACACGCCGAGCATAATCTTGTTGGACAGGTCCTTGTTGATGCGGCCCTTCTTGCCATGGGAAAGGGCACGCTTGATGAGCTCGCGCGACGAGGTCGCATCGACCGTCGTGTCAACGGAATCGGACATAGCCTACCCCCTCTTCTTGGAAATCAGGCGGACGATACCCACCAGTGCAGCGGAGATGATAAACAGGACAACGCCCATGCCAAACAGAGCCGAGCGATGCAGGCCCGAGGAATAGCTCATGTCGAGTGCGATCTGGCTCGTGAGCGTCGAGATGGGACTCGCGATGCTGTCCGGAATGACCGGGGCGTTGCCCCCGACCATGAGCACGGCCATGGTCTCGCCGATGGCACGACCCATACCCAGCACGATGGCATCGACAATGCCCAGCTTGGCTGCAGGCAGCACGACCTTGTAGATGGTCTGCCACTTGGTGGCGCCCATGGCATAGGACGCCTCGCGAATGCCCATGGGAATGGAATTGAGGGCATCGATGGTGAGCGTCGTGATGGTGGGAACGATCATGATGGCGAGCACGAACCACGCCGTCAGCGCGCCAAAGCCAAGACCGCCGGTCAGCTGCGCGATAAACGGGCGGATGATGACCATGCCAAAGAAGCCGTAGATGATGGAGGGGATGCCCGCCAGCAGGTCGACGGCGGGGCTGATGAGCCTGCGCACGCGCTTGCTGGCGATCTCGACCAGATACACGGCCGTGCCCACACCCAGGGGCACGCCCATGGCGAGCGCACCGACCGTCACCAGACCAGAGCCCGCCAGCAGCGACATAATGCCGTAGTGGCCCTCGGAGGGCGCCCACATAAAGCTAAAGAAGTCCGCCAGACCGATGTCGGTAAAGACGGGCAGGGCCGAATACGTGGTAAAGACAAAAATCAGGATGACAGTAACGACCGCCAAGAATGCGCAGGCGAAGAAAATCCACTGCAGTGCCTTCTCCTTGATATAGGTGCTGCGCGACACGAGCGCCAGCTCACGCTTCCTGGGCGCCTGAGCCTTCTGCTCAGTATGGGGGGTTTCCTGCGCTTCCATGCTACTCACTCCCCTTCCCGTCGTTGGTGACGGGAATAAAGCCCGCCTCGCGAATCTGCTTGTCCATCTTTTCGGACGTCACATAGTCGATGTAGGCCTGCGCCTGCTTGGAGGGCGTGCCCTTCACAAAGAAGTAAAGGTCGCGCGAGATGGGATACCCGCCGCTTGCAACCGTTTTCTCAGACGCCTCGACGTGATTGACCGAGACAGCCCTAACCGAGGTCTTGGCATTGAGGCTATCGACAAAGCCCAGTGAAATGTAGCCGATGGCCCCACGCGAACGAGACACGACGTCGCGAACCTGCCCCGTGCCCGAAAGAACGGCCGAGCGGCGATCGAACGGCGTGCCGTCCATCACGATGGTACGGAAGGCCTCGCGCGTGCCGGACGCCTCATCGCGGTTGATGACCTGAATCTTCAGGTCCTCGCCACCGACCTCTTTCCAGTTGGTGATCTTACCGGCGTAGATATCGCGAAGCTGCTCGGTCGAGAGATTCTCGACCGGGTTGTCCTCATTCACGATGACCGCAATGCCGTCGTGGGCGATAACGATGGGAGTCAGGCCCAGGTCTTGTTCGTCGGCATTGAGGCCGCGGGAGGAACTGGCGATATCAGCGGTGCCGGCGCTGACGGCCTCGATGCCGGCAGAGGAGCCCAAGCCAGAGACGAGCACGTCGGTGCCGGTCTCTTCCTTAAAGCCCTCGGCCGCAATCTCGGCGATGGGAAGGCAGGTCGTGGAACCCGCCACGGCAATGGAAGAAGTGGAAGATCCCGAGGAGCAGGCACACAGCGTAAGCGTGAGTACCGCTGCGCTCAGAACCGATACGATCTTTCTCATAGCATCACGCCGATCGCAGCATGGCGCCCGCAGGTGCCGCCCTCGTTGCGATAGGAGTAAAAGCGGTCGTTCTGACGCACGGTGGAGAGCTTGGTGTCCACAATGCCGCTTGCATCGACGCCGGCGTCCATAAGCGCCTCGCGAATGGCGGCAGAAAGATCGAGCATACGGGAAGCGATAGCATCGATGCACGCGAACTCGGCGGCAAAGCGGTCCATAAGTTCTTGGGACACCTCGTACTCGTCGCCCAGGATATGTGGCCCAATATAGGCAGAGATGTCGTCCGGCTTGCAGCCAGCCGCCTCGCAGAGCGCTTGGCACGCCTTGGCGATTATGCGCGCAATCGTACCCTTCCAGCCAGAGTGCACCACGGCAAAGCCGCCGGGAGCCACCAGCACCACGGGAACGCAATCGGCAAAGCAGAGCATCACGGGTACCTCACGGACCGTGCAGACGATGGCATCACAGCCCTCGGCAATCTGCTCGCGAATGTTCTCGAGATCATCGGCACCGTTCGAGGCCACCGTCACGACATGGTCACCGTGTACTTGATTGGGAACAAGCAGGTTGTGTTCGCACTCGGCAGCCCCTATGGCCTCGAGCGTGCGGCGACGATTTTCTTGAACGGCAAAGGGATCATCGCCAACATGCGAGCCCAGATTAAGTGAGGAGTACGCATCTTCGGAAACACCACCGGTGCGCTCGGTAAAGGCAAAACGAACATCGTGCGTCGAGCCCTCTACCAACGTAACTCCATCATGGTCGACACGCGAAACGTTGTCCGCACGTGCTGCCATACTAAAGCCTCCTAATAACACAAGTATCGCGGCGACGCCGCAGCAGTCCGTGCCACACGGCTGCCATACTTCATCAAAAAGGATACCCGCAGCGGTAGGAACCAAACGTAAAGGGAACGTAAGGAGATTGGAGGCTTTCGTTTACAAAGGCGAAACACAAGAAAAAGGGGTGCACCCAATCGGACGCACCCCTTGCAGGTCGTTGATAAAGACGAACTAGAAGCTGCCGCGCTTGAGGAAGTCGGGAAGCTCAAACTGGTCGTTGCCAAAGTTGGGGAGCTCAGTACCGCCAACGTTGCGAGTCGGGGCAGCCTGAGCGGGGCTGGCAGCCGGAGCGGTGCGCTGCGGCTCGGCAGAACCAGCGGCCTTGCTCTGGGACTGCTGAGCAGCGAAGAGCTCATCCTGACGGTTGACGTTAGAGTCGGAGAAGCCCGTGGCGATAACGGTGATGCGCACCTGGTCGCCCAGGGACTCGTCGACAACCGTACCAAAGATGATGTTGGCCTCGGGATCGACAGCGTTGGCGACAACGTCGGCAGCGTCGCTGATCTCCTGGATGCCCAGGTCCTTGGAGCCGGCGATGGAAAGCAGGACGCGCGTGGCGCCATCGATGGAGCTCTCGAGCAGCGGGCTGGAAATAGCCTGCTGGGCAGCGTCGACGGCACGGGTGTCCCCAGAAGCGGTACCGATACCCATCATGGCGGTACCGGCCTGCTTCATGATGGTCTTAACATCGGCGAAGTCCAGGTTGATGATACCGGGGACGGTGATGAGGTCGGTGATGCCCTGGGTGCCCTGGGAAAGGACGCCATCGGCGATTGCGAAGGCCTCGAGCATGGTGGTCTTCTTCTCGGCGATGTCGAGCAGCTTGTCGTTAGGGATAACGATCATGGTGTCAACGCAGTCGGAAAGCGTCTTAATGCCTTCTTCGGCGCTCTTCTTGCGCTTGCGGCCCTCAAACGTAAAGGGCTTGGTCACGACGGCGACGGTCAGCGCGCCGACCTCATTCATCGCGATATCGGCAACGATGGGAGCAGCGCCGGTACCGGTACCACCGCCCTCGCCGCAGGTGATGAACACCATGTCGGCGCCAGCGAGCGCCTCGGCGATGTCGTCACGGGATTCATCGGCAGCCTTACGGCCGACCTCGGGGTTGGCGCCAGCGCCCAGGCCGCGGGTCAGGTCGGTGCCGATGTGCACCTTGATATCGGCATCAGAGATCGCGAGTGCCTGAGCATCGGTGTTGATGGCAACAAACTCGACGCCGCGGATGCCCTCTTCGATCATTCGATTGACCGCGTTGGTACCGCCGCCGCCGACGCCGACCACCTTAATGACGGCAAGGTAGTTGTTGATCTCTGTCTCGTGCATGTCGGTCCTCCGAACAAAGGTTATAGCCATAGCATGGGTCGACCCCTGCGCACATTAACCTTCAGGTTGAAAGTAAATGCAAAGGTAAACCGTATTATGTTTGCACATTATGAACGTATCAGTCAAATAATTGACCGTGAAAACCAAACAAACCAGATAAACGGCGTGGTATGGCCCCTCAACAAAGCATCAACCAGCGCTATGAGGTCGGAGCGTTCCTAAATGTATAGTTACCCGGAGAGCGCACATTGATATACGTTACGCCCTCTACCTGCGAAAGCAGCTTGGTGACTACGCGCTCCTTCTTGACGATATCGTTCGAATCGCCCAGCGACACCTCAATGCCGTTATTGAGGTTTGCCGAGATGGCTTCGACCGAAGGCGTGGAAATATCCTTGACTTGTCCCAAGAACTCGCTCGAAAAACCACGCACATAATCCAAGCCAGCCTTAACGGCCTTGGAGCTCACCGCCTGGCCGGAAACCGGAGCGACATCTGCCGAGACATCAGTCAACAACACCGCGCCATAATGCTTAGCGAGCGCCAGCGCGGCATCGATTCCGGTCAGGGTATTTGAGCCCTGCCCCATCGTGATGACGTTGCCCTGGTCATCCACTTCGACCGACGTAGACAGCGGGGCGATCCAGGTGTCATCATCCCCGATGGCCCAGGCAAGGTCATCGGAGCTGATATAGGCAATTGCGATGACCTTGCGCTCCATAGGCGTAATGATGAGCGTATGCGGGAACTGACGCTGGACATCCACGCCCGAGACCCACGGGTTCTGCTTGAGGTCCTCGGTAATCTGGTCGGGATCGACGTTAAAAAGCGACGTTCCCTCGGGCAAATCGATCAGCTGGATAGCATCGTGCTTCGTCACATGCTCGCTGCCTTGAATCTGAATATCAGTGGCGGTAAACAATCCAGAGTTGATCACCACGACGGCAACGACAACGAGTACGGCCAAGACGGCCAAAACGCCGCCCACGATTTTGCCTTTGCCTGTAACGACAGAAGCGGCGTCTGATGTTTTATTTGCCATCGCCCTAAGTGAAGACAACGGGTTGACGCCTTTTTTACCCGAAGGCTTCTTGGCGGTAGCCGGCACCGATGTCAGCGAGCGCGGTTTCGATGCGCCCAGCGTGCGACTCGGACGCGCCGCCTTAGTTCCTGTCGAGGGCTTAGGAGTTGCCATAGGACGGGCAGGCTTGGCGCCCATAACAGGCTTTGACGTCACCGAGGGACGCGAGGACTTTTTTGCGGCCGGACGATTACCGAGCTGCGAGCCGACAACCGAACGACTGGTCTGTCGAGCATGCCCGACAGACTTAGAGTGCGCGACGGTATTGCGTTGAGGTTTGGCAGGCGCGCCGGAACGCCCTCCGGCGCGGCGGAAGGTGGGTTTCGATGCTCTAGAAGCCGAGGAATTTAACTTCCGGTCTGAGCTCGATGCCATACGCCTCCCTCACCTTTCCGTGCACATGTCTGATAACCGCGGCAATGTCATCGGCCGAGGCAGTTCCGTTATTAACGATAAAATTAGCGTGAACGGGCGAAACTTCCGCGCCGCCAATCGAAAAACCCTTTAATCCACAATCCTCGATAAGCTTGCCCACACTCGCATCGGGCGGGTTGCGAAAGACCGACCCGCAGGATGCGCGACCCATGGGCTGCGTACGCTTGCGCCTCGTCAGGTACCGTTCCATGCACTCGCGAATGTCGGCCTTGGGCGCCGGTTTAAGCTTGAGCACGCACTCGAGGATGATCTCATTGCGGGGAAGGCTACATTCGCGGTAGCCCCAAGTGATCTCGGACCCCGCATAATGCTTGATACCGGATGCCGGGTCAAACGTTACGACATCCTCAACCAGCGAGCCAATCCACTCGGTCCGTGTGCCGGCATTCATAGATATCGCACCGCCAACCGAGCCAGGGATGCCAACGGCAAACTCAAGGCCCGAGAGGCTACGCGACAGGGCATCGTTGACCAGGCGCGCAAACATCACGCCCGCACCGACCGTCAGCGTACAACCGTCATCGGCAACAACCGTGCGCTGAAACTCACGTCCGAGCGAAATGACGGCACCGCGATAACCGCCATCGGCAACCAGCAGATTGGAGCCCTTGCCGATGATGACCCACGGCACCTGCTCGCGATCGAGCACCGCCACGGCGCGGCGGAGGGCATGATAGCTATGGCACGTCACAAAGAGGTCGGCCTTGCCGCCGATACGATAGCTCGTATGACGCGCAAGGCGCTCGTCCTCGATCACATCCGTGTCGATCATGCCCGAGAGCGCCATGACGGCGTTAAACAGACCCATTAGACTTAAGCGTCTTTCTTGGCAGTCAGATACTCGATAAACTCGGGACCGACGGTCGTAACGTCACCGGCACCCATTGTGAGCAGCAAGTCGCCCTCGCCCACCATCTGCTCGAGCTCCTGATTGAGCTCAAGACGGCTGGAGCAGTACACGACCTCCTTGCCAGGATGCTTGGCGCGCACGGTATCGGCGAGCATCTTAGAGGTAACACCCGGAATGGGCATCTCGCCAGCCGAGAACACATCAATCAGCAGCAGTTTATCGGCATTGGCAAATGCATCGGCAAAGTCGTCGCACAGGGCCTGCAGGCGCGAATAGCGGTGCGGCTGGAACACGACGTCGACGTGCTTGTAGCCCAGCGACGAAGCGGCAGCAAGCGTCGCCTTGATCTCGGTGGGGTGATGGCCGTAATCATCGACCACGGTGATGCCATCGATATCGCCCACGTGGGTAAAGCGACGAAGGACGCCCTCAAAGCTCGAACGCGCCTTGGCGGCAGCGTCGATGTCAAGGCCCAGGCCATGGGCGACGGTGAGCACCGCCGTGGCGTTGAGCATGTTGTGGCGACCGGGATTACTCTTGATCTCAACAGCGTGCTCA
>RPYR01000233.1 GCA_008671285.1 Collinsella aerofaciens
CGAGCACCGTGGCGAGCGCGTTCCTATATTTGTACGCGTTGTACAGGATTACGGCGCACAGGATGACGTCGATGACGGAGCTGATGATCGAGAGCACATGCGAGGTGCCGGAGGCAACCTCAAAGCTCTGCGGACCCATGCCAAAAAACATGACGGCGACTACAACTGTCACCGCCATAATAATGCCGGAGCCTATGAGCCCCACCGCATCGCGGGCGCGGTCACCGCGCGCGAGCAGCATGCCCAGCGCCGGTACCAGCGGAAACAGGGTAAGGAAATACAGTAGCGTCATACCATCACTCCCCCATGCAAAAACGCTGCAATTGTCTAACGTTATAGCTCAATTGATGAGTAGCGGCAGCGGGTTTTCGGTCAACTGGGGAGTTTTAGGCGTACGGGGCAAGGAGCCTGTCCGCATTGGAGTAGAGGGGCGGCAAGAAAAATGCGCCCCTGTGGGCGCACCATCCCGTTTGCTATTCCGCCTTTTTAACGCGCGGCTTGCGACCGCGCGGCTTATCGACCAGTGCGGACTCACCGCTCTCGCGGTACTGACGGCACCAAGCCTTGACCGAAGACTCGCTGGGAATCTTGTGCTTGATCATGGCCTCGCGAACCGTCAAGCCGTTTTCCAGACGGTCCTTAACCACAGCGAGCTTTACGTCGTACGAATAGGTGTGATGATGCGAACCGGCATTGAGAACGGCGTCGGCACCGCCCACGGCATACGCGCGGGCCCACTGACGAGCCGTGGCCTGGGGAATGCCAAGCTCCGCAGCGAGGGCGCGATGACCGACCCCCTCTTGGAGGATCTCGACGGCGCGCTGCCTAACCTCGGGCGCATGCGTGCGAGTCCTAGTTGCTTCCGACATACCTGCCACTTCTTAGCCTTAACCGTTAATCTGCTTTCTTACGTGCAAGTTAGATAGTAGCATTTTACTGTTTGCTCAAAGCAGTTAATTAAAATAGACGCGGCGTTATCTGGACATTTGGCACCAAATTACGACATTTCTTTATCGATTATTTACGCTGGTAGCTGACTCGCAGCTAATCGTCATTCGCTTGTCAACAAAATTGGCATCTCTTTATGTCCTTTGGTATAGAGGATATAGTTATTAACCCCTCCCGCAATATTTTTGAGTGATCTGCAAGGCAGTAGACGTCCTCACTCCTCATGATTACCGCGCATTGCCATCCACCGGAGCAAAACAAAAAGGGCGGGACCTGCTGCGCTTGCAGGCCCCGCACCGGTTGGCACCCGACGGGACACAGCCGGGCGAAACGGATCCGTGCTACCGTCCCGCCTGGCCGCGATGTTCAACTACAGCTCGTTGGCCGCGTGATACGCCGTGCGAATGGCGCTCGCAATGTCGGCGGTGCGCTCACCCGAGCAGTCGCCCACGCAGGTCACGGGCACCGTCACGCCATCCAGGTCAAACGCGTTGGCCTTGGAGCCCACGGCCATCACCACGTAATCGCAGGCAATCTTTACCGGCTCCTCGGCGCCGTCCTCGGTGGTGCAAATGGCCTCCACGCCCTCGTCGGTAATGGCGGTCAGGCGGGTCTTCACGTGCTGCTCCACGTTGTGCTCTGCAAAATCGCTCATAATCAGCGGCAGAATGGTCTCGGACTCGCCCGCGGCAATCTTGTCGAGCATCTCCACGATCGCCACCTCGCAGCCGTGCTGCAGCAGGTACTCGGCAGTCTCGGTGCCCACCAGGCCACCGCCAATGACGGCGACGCGGCCCGTAAGCTCCACCTTGCCGGCCAGCACGTCCCAGCTCGAGACGACCTTCTCCGAATCGGCACCCGGAACGGGGATGGCCACGTCGTGTGCGCCCACGGCCACAATCGCAGCGTCGGCGGCGTTGAGGTCCTCAGCGGTAGCGGCATGGTTGAGCTCGACCTTCACGCCCAGGCCGGGCAGAATCTTCTCGTAGTACTCGACCGAGCGCATGATCTCGTCCTTGCGCGGAGGCGCGGCCGCCAGCACAATCTGGCCACCCAGATGATCGCTCGCCTCGTAGACGGTCACGTCGTAGCCGCGCTTGGCCGCCACGCGCGCGGCCTCCAGGCCGGCGATGCCGCCGCCCACCACGGCGATCTTCTTGTCGCCCTCGCCCGGCTTAATGGCGATGGTCGCCTCGTCGCCGTTCTCGGCATTGAGCACGCACGAAATGTACTTGCGGTTTTGAATCGCATCGACGCAACCCTTGTTGCAGTTGAGGCACTCGCGGATGGGCTCACCCGTGGCGGCCTTCAGCGCAATGTCGGGGTCGCACATGAGCGAGCGGCCATAGGCGATGATGTCGGCGACGCCGTCTTCCAGAATCTTCTCGCCGGCCTCGACCGAAACCACGCGGCCCACGGTTGCCACCGGCACGGAGACCAGGGCCTTGACGCGCGCGGCCACGGGCAGCGTCCAGTAGTCGGGCCTGGCGCCCAGGGGCGGAATGGTGTCGCCCATGTTGCCGGTGTGGTTGGCCTGTGCGACCTGAATCATATCGATGCCCGCGCCCTCGAGCAGCTTGGCAAACTCGCAGGCCTCGTCGGGCTGCAGGCCACCCTTGCCGCGCGGCGTGCCGTCGGGGTTCTCCATGATCACGGGGAGCTTGTACTCCACCATCAGCTGCGGCGCGGCTTCCTTAATGGCGGCGACGACCTCCAGCGCGTAGCGGACGCGGTTCTCGAACGAGCCGCCGTACTCGTCGGCGCGCTGGTTGAGGATGGCCGAGCACAGCGAACCCACCAAGCGGTCGCCGTGGACCTCGATGGCGTCGATGCCGGCCTGCTCCGCGCGGGCGGCCGAGGCGGCGATGGCCTCCTTGATCTGGGTGAGCTGCTCTACGCTCGCCTCGTTCACAAAGTGCTGCATGTCGTGGTGCAGCTTGGCGTAGGCCTGGTTGCGGATCGCGTTGGACTCGGCCATCTTGGCGGCAAAGGTCTCCTCGTCGCCGGCGGCCTTGGCCTCCTGCGCGGCCTTGGCGGCAGCCATGGAGCCCATGACCATGCGGCCGACACCGGGCACATCGTACTCGGGGTGGAACAGCTGCAGCGCGACCTTGGCGCCGTGCTTGTGGACGGCATCGGCCAGCGCCTTAAACGTGGGGATCTGGGCGTCGGTTGCCAGCTTGGGCGTGGGGCTTGCGGTCATGACGGGAGCGACGGCGCAGATGACTATGTAGCTCACTCATCCAAGTGCAAAGCGCGCGTAAAAAGCCAGGCTGCGCTCGCCGATGGAACCGTCACGCTCCTCGTAGCCGGTGGTCAGCGGCGGAAACATAATGC
>RPYR01000054.1 GCA_008671285.1 Collinsella aerofaciens
CGGCAAGGCGTCCGATGGCGACGAGGCCTTAGAGCGTGAGCTCTGCGCGAAATATGGTTTACCGCTGTGCGTGGAGCAAGCTTATTTTGAAGGGGAGTCGGGCAATATTGAGGCCGCGGCCCGCGAGGTGCGCTATGCCGCGGCGCGGAGGTATGTGCGCGAACTCAGCGCCCTGACGGGGGCGCCGCGAGCGGCGGCTCGTATCTGCACCGCGCACACGTCTTCGGATCGCGCGGAAACGTTTTTGATGAACGCGATTAAGGGTTCGGGCCCCGCTGGCCTATCGAGCATTCCTCGCCGGAGGCATATCGTGGTACGGCCCTTGCTCGACCTAACTCATGGCGCGCTCGTGGGCTAGCTACAGGTACATGGGCAGCCGTGGCGTGAAGCCGAGAGCAATGAGGATATCTCGTATCTGCGAAACTACGTGCGCCATCGAGTAATGCGAGTGGTGGTGCAGCGCAACGCGAGCGTCTGCAAGACGATTGGCGCCGCCTGCGAGATCTTAGGCGATGAGGACGCGTTTTTGTCTCAGCTTTCGGCACAGGCGTTTCGAAGCTGTTTGCGCAAAGAGGCAGCGGGTGCGCTGGTGCTCGATGCCAGGCGCCTGGCTGCGGCCGAGGTGGTAATCGCGCGGCGCATCGTGCGACTGGCGATTAAGCGCATCGATCCGGACGCTCGTCCCGAGATGCGACATGTGGAGCGAGTCATTTCCTGCGTTGCCGAGGGCGCCGGCTCGGTCACGCTTCCGGCGGGGATTGACGCACGCATTGAGTTTGGCATGCTGGCGTTTAAGGCGCCGGCGGCTCGCGAGGGCCTGGTCGCGGACTGGGTTACCGTACCCGGTCGTTTGCCGTTGGGCGGGGGACGTATGCTGGTCACAGAACCGATGGCCGTTGAGCCGGGATGCGATATCGTGCGTCGCGCCCGTGAGCTTGCGGCTGCCGGGGAAGTGACAGCTTTGGTAGACGCGGCTGCCCTGGGTTTTGCCGACAGCGATAGTGAGCGGATCCTGGCGGGCTCGCGTGGCAAGATCCCTGTCGAGGCGCGATTGGCGCGCCTGTGGGTGGACGGTCCCGCACCGGGAGACGTGATGTGCCCGTTAGGGATGAGTGGCCGAAGCAAGAAAGTATCCGACTTGCTAGGCGAGGCTCGCATTCCCGTTTCCGAGCGCGCCGGCGTGCCCATGGTGAGGACGGCGCCGGGAGGTGCCGTGGTGTGGGTCGCCGGAGTTCGCGCGGACGAGCGTTTTAAGTGCACGGCCGCAACGCGCGTGGCATATCTGCTTCGTGGGGTCGCTGCGGCATAGCGGCCTACGCCAGCTATTCTGTGCGGCGTTGACGGTATTCCCGCGCTGATGGTGCGCGGGCTGGAAAATATACCCCGTGCGCTGCTAGAATGTGTAGTTCGCGTCCATACGGCGGTGTGTGGGCGATTAAGCACAAGAAAGGGTTGTCATGGCTTCTCAACATCCGGATATCGAGAAGGTTCTGTTTACGCAGGAGGATATCGACGGCATCGTTTCTCGCCTGGGCGAGGAGATCACTCGCGACTACGCGGGTAAGGATCTGGTGCTGATCGCGGTTCTGCGCGGTGCCGTTGTCTTTATGGGCGACCTGATGCGCAAGATTGAGCTACCGACCAACATCGATTTCATGGCTGTTTCGAGCTATGGCGACGGTGTGAAGTCTTCGGGCATCGTGCGTATCATTAAGGATCTGGATATCGACATCCGTGGTCGCGACGTGCTGATCGTCGAGGACATTCTGGACTCGGGCCTGACCCTCAAGTACCTGATGAAGAACCTCGAGAGCCGCAAGCCCGCTTCGCTGGAGGTCGCTGCCTTCCTGTGGAGGGACGTTGAGGACCGCACCTCGGCCATCACGCCCAAGTATGTTGGAACCCATTGCCCCGATGCCTTTGTGGTGGGCTACGGCCTCGACTATGCCGAGCGCTATCGTAACCTTCCGTATCTGGGCATTTTGAAACCGGAGGTTTATTCGTAAGATGCCCGACGACCATAACGATAACAATTCCCAGACTCCCCGGGAGCCTAAGATCCCGGGGATGCCCGGAGGCAAGAAGCCCACGCGTACGGGCTGGCTGTATTTTCTTTTGGCTTGCGCGCTTCTGGGCTATGCCTTCTTTAATATGGGTTCCGGCTTTGCCAGCTCCAGCAATACCGTTAAGCTCGCGACGAGCGAGATGGTCAGCGCCATCAAGCAGGATTGCGTCGAAGATCTGACCTATACGGTTCAAGACGGAAGCGTGACGGGTCATTACTGGAAGACAAAAAAGGACAAGGGCGATACGAGCGAGCTCAAGAGCTTCTCTTCGACCTATGTCGGCTCCGATTCGCTTGCCGAGCTCATGGCGGAGCACCCCGATACCAAGTACATCGTCAACACCAACGATCCCGATTTTTGGGGCGACTTGGCGATGAGTGTGCTTCCGACGATCGCCCTTATCGCCATCATGTTCTACTTTATGCGCCAGATGATGGGCGCCAACAACAGGAACATGCAGTTTGGCAAGACCAACGCCAAGACCAACGAGGCCACACGCCCCAAGGTCAAGTTTGAAGACGTTGCCGGAGTGGACGAGGCAGTCGAGGAGCTCGAGGAGATCCGTGACTTTTTGAGCGATCCGGATCGCTATCGCAAGCTGGGCGCCAAGATCCCGCGTGGCGTGTTGCTGGTTGGTCCTCCGGGCACCGGTAAAACGCTGCTGGCCAAGGCTGTTGCCGGCGAGGCGGGCGTGCCGTTCTTTAGCATCTCGGGTTCCGACTTTGTCGAGATGTTCGTAGGTGTCGGCGCCAGCCGTGTGCGTGACCTCTTTAAGGAGGCCAAGTCCCAGGCCCCGTCGATCATCTTCATCGATGAGATCGATGTCGTGGGACGTCAGCGCGGAGCTGGCTTGGGCGGCGGTCACGACGAGCGCGAGCAGACGCTCAACCAGCTGCTGGTCGAGATGGACGGCTTTGAGGAAAGCGAGTCGGTCATCCTGATCGCCGCCACCAACCGCCCCGACATTCTGGATCCGGCGCTGCTGCGTCCCGGTCGTTTTGACCGTCAGGTTACGGTCGACCGTCCGGATGTGAAGGGCCGCGAGCAGATCTTGCGCGTGCATGCCGAGAACAAGCCGATGGACGAGGACGTTAAGTTTGAGAAGCTCGCCCAGATGACCGTTGGCTTCACTGGTGCCGATCTGGCAAATCTGCTCAACGAGTCTGCGCTGTTGGCTGCCCGCCGCCATCGTTCCGTGATCTCGATGGACGAGGTCGAGGAATCGATGGAGCGCGTGATTGCCGGACCGCAGCGCAAGGGTCGCGTGATGACCGAGGCCGAGCGCACCACGATTGCCTACCACGAGAGCGGTCACGCCCTGGTGGGTCACATCCTGGAGCACTCCGATCCGGTCCACAAGATCTCGATCGTCAGCCGCGGCCAGGCGCTGGGCTACACGCTGCAGCTTCCGCAGGAGGACCACTTCCTCAAGACCAAGAACGAGATGCTCGACGAGCTCGCCGTGTTCTTGGGCGGTCGCGTTGCCGAGGAGCTCATGTGCGATGACATCACGTCGGGCGCGAGCAACGATCTGGAGCGCGCAACCAAGATGGCGCGCGAGATGGTCACGCGCCTGGGCATGAGCGAGGAGCTGGGCACGCAAGTGTTTGGCGAGGCGCAACATCAGGTGTTCCTCGGTCGCGATTACGCCGATCATCAGGATTACTCCGAGGAGACGGCGCGCCGCATCGATATCGAGGTTCAGCGCATCATGCGTGAGGCCCATCGTCGTGCGGTCGAGATCCTGGACGCCCGTCGCGATCAGCTCGATCTGATGGCGAAGGTGCTGCTTGAGCGCGAGACCGTCGAAGGTGACGCCGTGAACGCCCTGCTCGACAACGAGTGGAATGCCTACCTTGAGCGCGAGGGCGATATCCTGGCGGCCAAGGAGGAGCGCAATGCCAAGGCGGCCGGCATGCCGACCAAGAAGCGCGTGCCTCGAATGAGCGAGGAGGAGCTGGCGGCTGATGCCGCGGCCTTTGCGCAGGCGGCCATGCAGGAGGATGCTGAAGCCGCATCCGATGATGCTGACGATGACCATGCCGTCGTCGATGCCGACACCGACGCCGACAAATAGTCTTTGTGGCGAAAGCCTCCGCGGGGAAACCTGCGGAGGCTTTTTCTTTTGAGCGATATGGGGCCGTCTGTTGATTGGGGACAGACTTAAATGAGCGTTTTCACGCATTTAAGTCTGTCCCCAATCAACATTGCTGCGGCACTTTGCTCGGCTAAAGCGTACAATAGCGCCTATGCGAAAGGGGAACAGATGATCAACGAAACTATGTATGCTCGCGGTGCGGAAAGCTCCATCATCCGTGAGATTTTTAGCTATGGCCTTGAGCGCAAGGCGCAGATCGGTGCGGAAAACGTATTTGATTTTTCGCTGGGCAATCCGAGCGTTCCGGCACCCGCTGCTGTGGCGGAGTCCATTAAGAAGGCCCTGGAGCTGCCGAGTGACCAGTTGCACGGCTACACCCCCGCTCCGGGCCTGCCGCAATGTCGAGCAGCCGTCGCCGAATCGCTCAACCGCCGCTTTGGAACGAACTATGAGGGTAAGGACGTCTTTATGACGGTGGGTGCCGCGGCTTCGCTCACCTGCACGCTCAACGCCGTTACGAACCCGGGCGACGAGGTTATTGTTATCGCCCCGTACTTTCCGGAGTATCGCGTTTGGATTGAGAAGGCCGGCTGTACGTGTGTTGAGGCGCTCGCCGATGAAGATACGTTCCAGCTGAGCGTGGACAACGTGCTCAAGGCGATTACCGATAAGACGACTGCCGTCATCATCGACTCGCCCAACAATCCGACTGGTGCCGTATATACACGCAACACGCTGACGCGACTGGCCAATGTTCTGCGCGAGGCCAACGCTCAGCGCGATCCCGAGAATCCGATTATGCTCATCTCGGATGAGCCGTACCGCGAGATCGTGTACGGTGCCGAGGTGCCTTGGGTGCCCTCGATCTACG
>RPYR01000272.1 GCA_008671285.1 Collinsella aerofaciens
AAGCTGGCGCACGGTAAACATGTTGAGGCCGCGCCAATACACGCCGCGCAGGCTCTGCAGCAGCTTGATGAGCATGCCCGAGAGTCCCCAGAACAGGGCAAAGGTGCCCACGGTAACCATAGCGGTCGTAATACCAAACTGGTTCATGGCCTCTTGCAGCTTGCTGTCCGTCGCGGTTAGCGGGAACCCATCACGTAGCAGACGGTAATAGGCCACGCCCACAAGCACCACGCCCACGGCAAAGATGGCAATCGCAATCCAGGGGTTGCGTGTCTTGATGCTCTCGTTGCGACGCTCGGCACCCATAAGCTCGATGAGTTTGGTACGACGCACGGCGCGAAGGTTCAGCAGTAGCGTGAGCACAAACATTACGAGCATGCAGGCAAGGGTCAGATTGAACGCATGCACCGAGAAAAAGAAGTGGCAATTGGCGATCTGTGTCTTAAAAAGCGAGGCCGTAAAGAACGTCATGAGCTGGGAGAGTCCCACACCCAGCACAATGCCAGCGACAAAGGCCACGACCGACACTATCACGGTCTCGAGCGCCATGATCGTGGCGACGCGCCCACGCCCCATGCCGAGCACCTGGTACAGGCCAAACTCCTTCTTGCGGCGTTTCATGATGAAGTTATTGGCATACACCATCAAAAAGGCCATGACACCGGCCAAAAAGTACGTCAGGTCACCGAGCATGCTGCCCATTACCTGCGCCAAGCCCTTTTCATCGATTCCGGCGATGTCGACCTGCATCGAGATGGTGTTAAAGGCATAGAAGACCGTGACGCCCAGGGTGAGCGTCAAAAGGTAGACGAGGTAGTCGCGGCCGGCACGGCGGACGTTGCCCCAAGCGAGTTTACAGAGCATCGGAGCCCTCACCGCCCATCATGGCAACGACCTCCATAATGCGGTCGAAAAACTCTCGGCGGTCGGTGTCGCCGCGGCGCAGCTCGGTGAAGATCTTGCCGTCGCGGATAAACAACACGCGGCTCGTGTAGCTGGCGGCAAAGCTGTCATGCGTGACCATGAGCACGGTGGCGCGCAGGCGGCGATTGAGGGCCTCCAGGCTCTCGAGCAGCAGGCGGGCGCGCTTGGAATCGAGGGCGCCGGTGGGCTCGTCAGCCATGATCATGGTGGGGTCGGTGACGAGCGCGCGAGCCGCGGCAACGCGCTGCTGCTGACCGCCGGACATCTGGTAGGGATACTTGTCGAGCACCTGACTGATAGACAGGCGCGCGGCCACATCCCGCACGCGGGTCGAGATCTCTGCCGAGTTTGTGCGGGCAATGGTGAGCGGCAGGGCGATGTTCTCGCGCGCCGTGAGCGTATCGAGCAGGTTGGAGTCCTGGAAGATAAAGCCGAGCTCCTCGCGGCGGAACTGCGAAAGCTTAGCCTGCTTCATGCGCGTCACGTCCTGCCCGTCGCAGCGCATGCCGCCGCTAGTGGCGCCACCGATGGTCGACACGCAGCTGAGCCACGCCGACTTGCCCGAGCCCGAAGCGCCCATGATGCCAACAAATTCGCCGCGGTTGACGGTAAAGCTGACGTCGTTGAGCGCACGGGTCACGTTGCCCAGCGCTCCATATACCTTTTCGAGATGCGCGACCTCCAGTACCGGGGTCGCCATGTGCGTGGTTTGCATACCGAGTCCTTTCTTGCGATTAGTCTACGGCATCTATAGTCGCAAGAAGACGAGTCGGCTACCATCGATATGGCTTACGCTTGCCTTACCGTTGTGTAAGGTACGGGTAGCTAGCCTGTCACGTGTTGATGTTGAGAGAGGACTCCTGTTGAAGACTATTCATGTTGCCGCTGGGATCATTCGCAAGGATGGATCTGACGAGCTGCTTGCCGTGCAGCGCGGCTACGGCGACATGCGGGGACTTTGGGAGTTCCCGGGCGGCAAGCTCATGCGCGGCGAGTCGCCCGAGGACGCCGTACGCCGCGAGCTTATGGAAGAGTTGCAGGTAAAAGTCGCCAACCTGCGTGATTTCTATACCGTTGAGTACGACTACCCCGATTTCCATCTCTCCATGGAGTGCTACTACTGCTCACTCGCCGATGAATCCGATGAGCCCCAGAAGCACGACCGCCAGCTCGATATCCGCTGGATTCCGCGCACCTCGCTTGCCACGGTGGAATGGATGCCCGCCGACAAGGGACTCATTGATGCCCTGATTGAGTTGAAGGAAGATCGGCTTGAGGCCAACAGCACTACCAAAGATGCCAAGGCCGCCACGACCGAACACCCCGCCGCCAAACCCAAGCGCGCACCTAAGCGCCGCAGCAAAAAGCGTCCCAAGCCCGGTCTGCTCGACGGCATCGATACCTCCGACCTCTCCGCCGACGAGCGCGAACTGGTGCGCCGTCGCGCCGCCATCAAAAAGTCCATGAAGGGCAACAAGCGCGCCAACACCAAGCCCGAGCTGCTCGTACGCCAGCGCCTGCGCGCAACGGGCCTTACGGGATACCGTCTGGAATGGAAGGTGCCCGGAAAGCCCGACATCGCCTTCCCCGGCCGCAAGATCGCCATCTTCGTCAACGGTTGCTTTTGGCACCGCTGTCCCAAATGCAACCCTAGCCAGCCCAAGCGCAACGTTGAGTTTTGGGAAGCAAAGTTTCGCCGCAACGTCGAGCGCGACCGCGCTGCCGTGACAGCACTCACTCAAATGGGCTGGACACCCATAACCATCTGGGAATGCGAGCTCAAAAAAGACCGCATCGACGCCACTATGGAAAAGGTCATCGAGCAGGTGCGGGCCGCAGAGCCGCAGCGCTAGGAACGAGCCGCCCACACGCCCCGCGCAGGCGAGCCACATCCGCGCCATAAACCTTAGAAAGCCCTTAAGCTCAAAACCTTTCAAGAGTGTTACTCGATAGCTTTTACCTGCGGTTTCATCGCAACGTCAAACCTCATTAAGCCTTTCTTTAGCGCTTCCTTATCTGCACTCGCGGCATAATACTGCCAACGCACGGGACCTAGCAGCACACCCCGTGCGCAATCTTTTGGTGGACATCGAGGAGGCCGCATAAGCATGCATTCTTCCAATGGCGCAGCACAGCAGCCATCCCAAACACATGCAAACCTTTTCTCCTTCCCCCCGACACAGAGAAACGGCCTCCTCGACTCCCCCACCACAAAAGCCAAACGCTCAACCAACCAGAGCCACAACTTGCGAGCATCGTTCGAAAAGCTCCAAGCATCCCTAGACAAGGCGTTCCCCGAACAGGCAAGAGCAATCTAAGCCCATCGCGCTTTATACTGATGCCATGCGAAACATGGATCACATAGAATTGCACCGCGGAGGACGCGAGGAAGCGTTTCCCGAGACCACCGAAGACTGGCCCTATATTGCCGAACGCGCAGAATTCGCTCGCTATCCGGGCAATTCCGTCCCCTGGCACTGGCATTCCGAAGTTGAGCTTTTCTACATGGAGCAGGGAGCGATTGACTATCGAACGCGCGCGGCTCATGAACACGTGCGCTTTGAGGAAGGGTCCGCCGGCTTTATCAACGGCGGCGTTTTGCACAGCACGCTGCAATCACCCAATTCGGCACCAGCCATTCAAATGTTGCATATCTTTCAGCCGTCGATGCTCGGCGATCCCGCGGGACGCCTTCAAAAGCGCTATATCAATCCTTTGCTGCAATGCCGAGGCGTCGATGTGCTCAAATGGTCGCCCACCAACCCCGAAGATATGCCCTTTATCGATTTACTGAAGAGTTCCTTTAACCACGACCTTCAACGGCCGCAGAACGAGATGGCGCTTCGGAATAGCTTGTCAGAGCTCTGGATTCAGATTTACGCCAAGGCCGAACCGCTCTTTTCCTCCGACAACGCCTCTTGGATGACCAACCGCGACGTACAGTTCAAGGCAATCCTGGACTATATCCGCGCAAACTATGCAGCCGCTATAGATGTGCCCCAGATGGCATCTGCAGCCGGCGTAAGCGAAAGAGAGTGTTACCGCATTATCGAAGCTTGCGCAGGAACGACCCCGGCGGCATATCTGCGCGCATACCGCGTAAACCGTGCTTGCGAACTTTTGGCACACACCACGCGAACGGTCCAGACAGTCGCGCGCCAATGCGGCTTTATAACAGCAAGCCATCTTGGCCAGGTATTTAAAGAACAAATGGGGTGCACTCCTTCGAGCTATCGAGCAGCGAGGCAGAATCTCGATAGTACCAGGCAGAAATCCCGCTAGCCCTTCTTCTGTCACTGCATCAAACTTGCAGGCAAACAACGGATAGGAGCTACTATATGAAGTACTTTGACTATATCGTGTTTGACGTTGATGGGACATTGGCAGATACAGAAGAAAGCGTTCTATCATCGCTTGTCCAGATTGTCCAAGAAGAGACCGGCAAAACGCTCCCCCGACACGAGCTTGAATTTGCCCTCGGCATACCCGGCAAGGATGCCCTTGAGAAACTTGGGATCTACTCACAGGCAACGCTGGATCGCTGGTGCCAAGTTGCCGCCAGCTTTAAAAGCACCATCAGCGTGTTTCCCGGCTTGCACGAAGTTATCGCAACACTCTCCGACAACGGTTGCAAACTTGGCATCGTCTCCTCACGTGCGCGCGACGAATACGCAGAAGAAATTGCACCCCTTGGCTTCGATAAGTATTTTGAGCACATCATCCTTGTCGAAGACACAACCGAACATAAACCCGCACCCGCTCCCATGCTCGAATATCTCCGGCGTACGGGCGCGAATCCTGGCAACGTCGTCTACGTTGGCGACACCGTCTACGACGAACAATGCGCAACTTCGGCAGGGGTCAGTTTTGCCAGAGCGGCATGGGGATCACACCAAGATATCCCAAACGCCACCTACAACCTCAAAACCCCCAACGACCTGCTAACCCTAACAACCAAGTAACCCCCGCGCCCCACCCTTTCAGCCCCAACACCACAAGGGCGATTGAGCAGGACGGTTTGGGCGGGTCCCCGTACTTAGTTTCCAAAATCATTCCACAGCGCGAAGGCTTCTTATTATTTTCAGACCTAACGCCACAAGGGCGACGACCTCGAGAAGGTCAACTTGGGAGGGACGAGGGCTTAGTTCCCCAATCTTTCCGCAGGGGGCAAAAAGCCTCGCCGCACGAAGTGCGCAGCGAGGCTTTTTGCATGCCCGAGGACGATTGGGGAACTAAGCCCTCGTCCCTCCCCGGGATATGTAGCGAGTCGGAGTACCCTTGCTGTTACTCTGCTTTGCCCACGGAGTTGAGGTTGGTCATGCGGATCTTAACCAGCTCGGTGATCTCACGCATACCCTCCTTGGCCGGCTTCTTGGGATCGAAGCAGGCAGGGTTCTCGGCCATGTAGGCCATGAAGCCCTTGGTGTAGGCCTGACGCAGCTCGGTGGCGTAGTTAACCTTGCAGATGCCGTTC
>RPYR01000269.1 GCA_008671285.1 Collinsella aerofaciens
ATTTGCAGATTGTCGTTGTCTGCCGCGATGCTGCGCCCGGTGTGCGCCATTCGCTTCAAGTTGCTGCCGACAGGGACATTCATATTGATTTGATTGACGTCGAGGACGCGAAGCGCGGTGCTTGTCTTCGTGCCGGTTTTGATACCTCGCGCGGCTCTCAAATCATCGCCATGAACGCCGATGAGTGGTTTGCTCCGCAGGCCCTTTCCAAGATGGTCGATATCGCGTGCGATACTGCGGCAGACATTGTGCTCCCCTCGGTGTCGCTCGATCGATACGATGCGCATCGCGAGCGTCATTCGCGCGTCTTGGATGCTG
Source organism: Collinsella aerofaciens (assembly GCA_008671285.1). The sequence continues at coordinate 319 of RPYR01000269.1, forward strand.
CCTCTATTGCCATAGAAGACGAGTCTTCTATGGTGACTGGGCTGCCCCAGTTGATTTTGGGCGGCCTAGTCGCTCAGACCTCTGGCGTGATGTATAGCCGTCCGCTGTTTGAGGCATGCCTGTCGCGCGGCAAGGCGTACCGTACGGTTGAGTTTATGGCTTATGCGCTCTCGCAGGCACGATTCGTGTCCGGCTGCGGCGACGCTTGTTTCCACGCGGCGGCACCTAAGCTTATAGATGCCTTTGATCCCACCATGTATGCCAGGATATCCGATGACACTCGAGCGCTCGACAAGCTTGCGGACTCTCTCTCGGAAGCAGACAGCGGTGGTCGGCTCAAGCTGGCAAGCCAAAAGTTCTACTTTGCCGGACTGGTCGCCTGCATCGAGAATTTGTGTCTGAGCCCGCATGGGGTGTCGTCAATCGAGCGTTCCGCCCGCATGCGTGATATGCTCGATGCGCCTCGAACCCGTCAGATGGTCGCTGCGCTCAAGGATAACCATCGGGGGCTCGGTCTGTTGTTTGGGCCGATCGCCAGCGCCAAGCCCGCGCGCTGCGTGATGTGTACGCATCTGGCAGCTTTTCTTAACCGGACGAGCACAAAAACCGCCTAAACGGCTCATTTCGAAACAAACTTGCATAGAATTGTTTCGAAATGCGTTCTTATACACAAAAGCCTTCAAATAGCGTTAAACTATTCAATCACTGATTGATTGTCTCCGCCATCTTTTGGAGAGAGGGTTTGTATGGCTAAAAAACGCAATGGGCGCCAGGATGCCATTAGAGATATTGTGCGCAATAAGGACGTCCGCACGCAGCGCGTGCTGGTCGATGAGCTCCGCGCTATGGGCTTTGATTGCACGCAGGCGACTGTCTCTCGCGATATTGCCGATATGGGGCTGCGTAAGCTCCCTGAGGGCATCTATGTTCTGGCAGAGGACCTGCACCTGCAGCGTATGGTTTCCGAGCTCGTTACGGGCGTTCTGCGTACCGATAATCTGGTTATGATCAAGGCTCAGCCTGGCACGGCTTCCGGCATCGCCGCCGCCGTTGATGCGGCAGAGTTGCCCGATGTGCTTGGCTCGCTTGCCGGCAACGATACGATTTTGGTCATTGCCCAGACGGCCGAGGACGGCGAGCGTCTTGAGGCGCTGATCAATAAGCTGAGCAATTCTCGCAAGTAGGCGTGCGGGTCGTGCGCTCGGCACTGTGTGCGTGACATGGTGGCTTGTAAGGGGGCATCGACGTTGGTCGGTACCCCCTATATTGTTTGCCGGTATAAAGACCGTCCACCAGGTCGCTTTAAACTAAAAGGCCCCCGAGCACTTTAATAAGCTGCTCGGGGGCCTTGTTGCTAATGGCCGGATGAATTTCTAGCCAACAGTATCGTCAGGCGTGGGCGAGGGGTCGGGAGTGGGCGTAGGCGTGGGCGTGGGCGTGCCGCCATCGCCGCCGGTCGAACCACCAGTGGAACCGCCCGTCGAGCCACCGGTCGTACCGGTGTCGCCGGTGGTGTCGCCGCCCGTAGTCTCGGTGGTCGTCGTGGTAGTCGTTGTGGTGGTTTCCTCTTCGTCCTCCTCTTCGTCCTCGTTCTCGTCCTTGTCGTCGTTCTCCGTCTTCTTGGAGTTGTTGGTGCCGTAGAACTTCCAGACGCTGTTGTTCTTGTAGGTGGGCGCCGTTCCGGTCGCAAACTCCTCGCGCTCGGTACCGGTCAGAACGGTGTTCATAAACCGCTTAAAGACAGGCAGGTTGGTGCTGTCGCCCAGCAGGTCTGTGCCGTATTTTTGGATGGGGATCTCGCCCGCGGAATAGCCGGTCCACAGGGCGCACGCCAGCTGCGGGGTATAGCCGCAGAACCACAGGTTGGTGGTGTTGTCGGTGGTGCCCGTCTTGCCGGCATAGGGCTGGTTGACGCTCAGGGCACCGGCAGCACCCGTACCGCCGCCCTGCATGACGCCGGACAGAACATCGGTGACCGCGGCGGCCTCGCCCTCGGTAAGCACCTGTGAGGGATTGTCGGTGTGCTGGTACAGCACCGAACCGGTACGAGAGTCAATCTCGGTGATGGCGATCGGCTGGCGATAGTAGCCGCCGTTGGCAAACGTCGCGTAGGCGGCGGCCATCTCGAGCGGCGAGATCGAGCCGGTGCCGAGCGTCATGACGGGAACGTCCTCGATGTTGTCCTTGGCGGGATCGATGCCGAGCTTTTTGACGAGCGAGATGATCTTGCTGTTGCCGACGGCTTCCGCCACCTGGATGTAGCCGGTGTTGGAGGAGTATGCCGTCGCCTGCTTAAGCGTGATGTTGCCATAGCTATGGTTGGCGTAGTTTTGGACCTCGGTCGTGGTGCCCTTGGCCTTGAGCGGCGAGTTGCAGTTGAGGGTGACGTTGGGGTTCATGCCGTTTTGGATGGCAGTTGCCAGTGTAAAGGCCTTGAAGGTGGAGCCGACGGGACGCTTGGCCGTGGCATGGTTTACGTGGTTCTCGTCGGCGTTGTAGTCGTAGCCGCCCACCATGCACTTGATGTAGCCGGTCTTGGGGTCGACGACGACCATGCCCATGTCCAGGCCGTCGAGTGAGAGCGTGTCGAGCTGCTCGCGGACGGCATTCTCTGCCACCTGCTGCATCGTGGGGTCGATGGTGGTCTTGACGGTCAGACCGCCCTTAAAGAGCACGTCGGTCGAGAACTCCTGCTCCAGCAGCTGCTTAACATAGGCGACAAAGTAGGGCTGCGAGTATACGTCGACGCCGCTGCCCGAAATCTCGGTCACGTTGAGGGTGATGGGCTCGGCCTGTGCGGCATCGTGCTCCTCCTGGGTGATGTGGCCCAGGCGCAGCATGTTGTCGAGGACCTTGTTGCGGCGAGACAGTGCCAGGTCGGGATTGACCGTGGGGTCGTACTGCGAAGGCGAGTTGGGAAGGCCGATGAGCAGTGCGGCTTCGCTCAGGGTGAGGTCGGCGGCGCTCTTGGATAGGTAGGTCTCGGCGGCGGCCTCGATACCGTAGCCGCCGTGGCCGTAATAGATGGTGTTGAGGTACATCATGAGGATCTCGTCTTTGGAGTACATGTCCTCCATCTTTACGGCGATGTAGGCCTCGCGCACCTTACGCTCGATGGTCGAGTCGAACTGCTCCTCCTGCAGGATGGTGTTGCGCACCAGCTGCTGGGTGATAGTCGAGGCACCTTCGTGCCCGCCGCCGAGGGTTGCCACCGCAGCACGCGCGATACCCCACAGGTCGATACCGCCGTGCTCGTAGAAGCGCTCGTCCTCGACGTCAACGGTGCCCTGCAGCACGTAGGGGGAGACCTCGTCCTTGGTGATGGACTTGCGGTTTTGCGTGTAGAAGCTCGCGATCTTGTTGCCGTTGCAGTCGACGATCTCGGTGGGCTCGCTCACCAGATACGCGTTAGCGTCGGTGTAGTCGGGCAGATCGGACAGCCAGCGGTTGACGTTGCCGACCATGCCGATGCCAAATGCCACGCCCGCGATAAGCAAAAAGCCCAAAAACGAGAGCAGGATTATGGGCAGAGCATGCGTCTTTGAACGGCTGCGTCCCTGTCGTTGGCGAGGACCCATATATTGACCTCCAGGTATGTCGTGCCGGACGGTGGATGTGCCGTCGGGGCAGGATGGACATAAGTTATTACACGATAAACCAAACGGGGCGCGCGAGGCCTCGTGTATGCTGGAAGACGGCATTTTTCAGAGTGAATGCATACCTTGGTAAGGAGTTTTCCGATGGCGATTCGGGCTATGGGGCCGAGCGGACAATACGAGACTGGATTGGATGCTACCGGTGCGGCGCTGCCCGAGCTGCTGGCGCCGGCGGGCGGACTCGACCAGATGCTTGCGGCCATCGCCGCGGGTGCCGATGCCATCTATGCGGGGTTGGGCGGCTTTAACGCCCGCGTGAGCGCGCACGGTTTTACCGATGACGAGTTTGCGCGCGGCTGCGCCGTGGCGCATGTCCATGGCGTGCGTGTGTACGTGACGCTCAACGTGTTCGTGTTTGACGATGAGTTGTCCGACGCGGTGGCGTTGGGAGCTCATGCACTGGAGCTGGGCGCCGATGCTCTGATTGTCGCCGATGCTGGGCTGGCCTGTGCGCTGCGCGCGGCGATTCCCGGGGTCGAGATTCACCTGTCCACGCAGGCGGGCGCTCATAGCGAGGGTGCCGTGCGTCTTGCCGCCGATGAGCTGGGGGTCGAGCGCGTGACGACGGCACGCGAGCTGACGGTCGACGAGATTGCGGCGCTATGTGCCACGGGCGTGCCCATCGAGGTATTCTGCCACGGTGCGATTTGCATCGGCTATTCGGGGGCGTGCGAGTTCTCGGCCCTGCGGCGTGGACGATCGGCGATGCGCGGCGACTGCACGCAGCCGTGCCGTCTGGCGTACGACCTAGTGGACGAGGCGGGGCAGAGCGTTGTCGCCGTTGAGGGGGATCGTCTGCTGTGTCCGCATGACTATCTGGGTATTGCGCATCTGCCCGAGCTTGTAGATGCTGGCGTTGCGTCGCTCAAGATCGAGGGACGCATGAAGAACCCCGATTACGTATTCAACGTGGTGCGGGTTTGGCGCCGGGCGCTCGATATGCTGCGCGACGGCGCGTGGGACCCCGGTGCCGTGGAAGAGCTTGAGCGCGAGCTGGGAAGGTCGTTTAACCGTGGGTTTACCGATGCGTACCTGCGAGGGCGTTCGGGTGCCGAGCTGATGAGCTTTGAGCGTGCAATTAACCAGGGCGTGCGCGTGGGGCGCTTGGTCGCTGTGGGCCACGAAGAGGTGACCGTTGAGCTCGATGCCGCCGTGGCGGCGGGTGACACGCTCGAGATTCGGTTCTATCCGGGTGTCGACGCGCGTCCCGATGTGCCCAAGCGCTGGCCGCAGGTGCCCTGCCCGGTGGATGCCGCAGCGGGGAAGCGCGTCGTCGTGCATTGCAAGCGTAAGGTGGACGCGGGCTGCGAGGTATACCTGATTCGTAGCGCCGGCGTGTTGGATCAGACGGCGGCGGTGTTGGAGCGCATGCGGGCCGAGGCGGATGCGATTGCGCCCGTTGCACGTTCCGTTGAGGTGCTGCCCTTTGAGGACGTTGCGGTGGATAGCGGTGCGTCGCCGGAGTTGGTGGAGTGCGCGGTTCCCGCTCGCATGGTTTTTGCTTGGCAGCTGATGGATACCGACCCGCGCAGAGAACTCGATTTGTCCGACACCGTTGTGGTGCTTGACGAGGTGTGCCGCACGGGTGACGCGGACCGGACCCGCTCGCTGATGCAGCGTGCCGGGCGCGTCGTCTGCCGCAACCTGGGACAGGTGGTGATTGCTCGCGAGCTGGGCGTGACGTTTGACGTGGCGGCGCCGGTGTTCTGCGCGAATCGGGCCACGCTTACCTGGCTGCGCGGACTCGGTGCGGGGCGGGTGTACTTGCCGGCCGAGTTGCTCGGCAATGATGTGGAGCGTATTGCCGAACTGGCTGCTGAACCCGGCGTCTGGGGTCCGGTCGACGCCGACCGTCCCGAGCTTATGGTGTGCGAGCACTGCCTGCTGACCGCCGAGGGCGTCTGCGCTACCGATGCGACGGGACAGGTCCGTTGCCGCGACTGCTTGCGCCGTCGGCAGGTACGCTATCTGGTCGAGCGTGACGGTACACGTCTGCCGGTCGCCGTTGACGCGTGCGGCAGGACGAGGATTTTCCTGTCGTAGGTGCCGCGTCGCGTCAGTTTGTTATCATATGAGAGTTTATGGACTTCCAGCACCGCCGTATCCGGTGAGGGTGCTATAGCAAAAGGAGGCTACCCAATTCTGTCTGTTGACGAGCAAATGCGTATCATCACCTCGGGCGCCGCGCAGATCGTTCCCGAGGCCGACCTTCGCAAGAAGCTTGAGAAGGGCGAGCCCCTCAACATCAAGCTCGGCGTCGACCCCACCAGCCCCGACCTGCACCTGGGCCATGCCGTGCCGCTGCGCAAGATGCGCCAGTTCCAGGACCTGGGCCACAACGTCACCCTCATCATCGGCAACGGCACCGCGCTGATCGGCGATCCCTCGGGCAAGAACTCCACGCGTCCGCAGCTTTCGCAGGAGCAGATCGAGGCCAACGCCGAGACCTACGTGAGCCAGGCCATGAAGATCCTGGACCCCGAGAAGACCACCATCGTGCACAACGGCGATTGGATCCTTTCGATGGATCTGGCCGGCCTGCTGCAGGTGTGCTCCAAGTTCACCGTTGCCCGCATTCTTGAGCGCGACGACTTTACCAAGCGCTACCAGTCTCAGACGCCGATCGCCCTGCATGAGTTCCTGTATCCCGTGATGCAGGCTTTCGACTCTGTGCAGATCAAGGCCGACGTGGAGATGGGCGGCACCGATCAGCTCTTCAACCTGCTCGCCGGCCGTGAGCTCATGGAGAAGATGGGTATGGAGCCCCAGATCGCGCTCACCATGCCGCTGCTCGAGGGCACCGATGGCGTTCGTAAGATGTCCAAGTCCTATGGCAACTACATCGGCCTGACCGACGCCCCCAAGGATATGTTCGGCAAGACCATGTCCATCCCCGACGAGATGATCGGCAAGTACTATCGTCTGGCCAGCTCGCTCACCCCGGCCGAGGTCGACAAGATCGACGCCGCCCGGGCCGATGGGTCTGCCGACCCCTACGAGCTCAAGCGCGCTCTGGGCCGCGACCTGTGCGACACCTACCACGGCGCCGGTGCCGGCGACGAGGCTCAGGCCGAGTTCGACCGCGTGTTCAAGGAGGGCCAGCTCGCCGACTTCCCCGAGAAGCACGTTGAGCTGACTGTTAACGACGAGGGCCAGATCTACCTCGCCGGCCTGCTCAAGGACTTGGGTCTTTCGACGAGCGCCGGCCAGGCTCGTCGCGATATCGACGGCGGCGGTGTCAAGATCAACGGCAAGGCCGTGGCTCCCAAGAGCTACAACATCGACCCTAGTGCCCTCAAGCTGGGCGACACCCTCTCCGTAGGCAAGCGCAAGGGCTTCAAGTTGGTCTAACGAGCGAGTTGACCTCACAAGTGCAATAAGGCCGCAGCCGGGAATCCCGACTGCGGCCTTTTTTGGCACTTGGGGACGTTCCTTTTGTGCCGGCACTTTGGGACACTCCTTGTCATTGGTGCAAAGCAACCTCTCCTCATTGCACCAAGTGGCGTGTGCCGTTAAGCGGAGAGGTGTATTGTTGACCCATCGTTTGGGCATACAATGGCTATTGGTCTGCTGCGGTGAAGGTCTGTCCGCTCCGCAGCTTTTTTCTACGGTTAAAGGAGTATGTATGTCCGTTGAGGTCATGAGGTCTGTGATCGAGGCCGCCGAGGGCCGCGTGCCCGTCGACACGCTGTTTATCAATGCGCAGATTGTCGACGTGTATGGCCAGCGTGTGGCGCCCGGCAGCGTTGCCGTCAAGGACGGTGTGATCGTCGGCGTGCTCTACGATGGTCGCGACGATGCCGCCGGCACCTACGAGGCTGCCGAGGTCATTGACTGCCAGGGCCGCTATCTCGCCCCCGGCTTTATCGACGGACATCTGCACATTGAGTCCTCGAACATCCGTCCCGCCGAGTATGCGCGCATGGCGGCGACGCGCGGTACCACCACCGCCATTGCCGACAGCCACGAGATCGCCAACGTGGCGGGGCTCGACGGCCTGCGCTTTATGATCGAGGACGGTCGCCGCGCGCCCATTTCCATCAAGTACATGATGCCCTCATGCGTGCCCGCGCTGCCCGATGAGCAAGCGGGCGCTGTGATTACCGCTGCTGACATGCAGGCGTTTTTTGCCGAGCATCCGGGCGACGTTTTTGGCCTGGGCGAGATGATGAACCTGCCGGGCGTCTTTATGGCCGATCCCGAGACCTGCGCTCGCATCGATGCTGCCAACCAGACGCCGTCCAAGCAGGTCGACGGCCATGCGCCGCTCGTTGCCGGCAAGGACCTCAATGCCTATGCCGCGGCGGGTATTATTGCCGACCACGAGTCGACGATTCCCGAGGAGGCGCTCGACAAGCTGTCTCGCGGCATGTACGTGATGCTGCGCGAGGGTACGTGCAGCCATGATCTGGCCAACCTGTCGCCGATGCTGCTGGAGAATCCCGCGCGCGCCCGC
>RPYR01000175.1 GCA_008671285.1 Collinsella aerofaciens
GAATGCCGTCGAAGCGGGCCAGGTTGGAGAACGCCTCGGCCGGGCCGATAACGTAGTAGGCGGCGATGGCGGCGTCCAGGTGCGGCAGGTCGACCTCGACCAGCTCGGCGCCTTGGTTCTGCAGCTCCTGAGCGGCGCGCTGAACAGCGGCCTTGACCTCGGGCGTCAGGCCCTCGGCCTCCATAAACGCAGGGATGATGCCCACGCGCTTGCCTTCGATGCTGTCGTTGAGATGCTCGGTAAAGTCGACGGCGCAATCCTGGCTGGTACAGTCGTACGGATCGTGGCCCGCGCCGGTAAGCGCGTTCATGGCCAGCGCGACATCCTCGACCGTGCGGCCAAAGGGACCCACCTGGTCGAGCGACGAGCCAAAGGCAACCACGCCGTAACGGCTCACGGCGCCATACGTGGGCTTAAAGCCCACCACACCGCACAGCGACGCCGGCTGACGAATGGAACCACCGGTGTCCGAGCCCAACGAGAGCGCGACCTCGCCCGCGGCGACGGCGGCAGCGGAGCCGCCCGAGGAGCCGCCGGGCACGCGCTCGGTATCCCAGGGATTGTTGGTGCGGTGGAACGCCGAGCTCTCAGTGGAGCTGCCAAAGGCAAACTCGTCCATGTTTGCCTTGCCCATGGGCAGGCAGCCGGCATCGAGCATGCGCTGGACGCAGGTGGCGGTGTAGACGCTCTGGTAGTTCTCGAGCATGCGGGAAGCGCAGGTGGTGCGCGTGCCCACGAGGTTCATGTTGTCCTTAATGGCCAGCGGCACGCCCGCGAGCGGGGGCAGCGTCTTGCCTGCGGCACGGTCGGCATCCACGCGCGCAGCGGCCTCGAGCGCGAGCTCGGGCGCCACCTGCAGGAATGCCTGGACCCCGCCCTCGCGCGCCTCGATGGCGGCAAGGGAGGCCTGGGCCACCTCGGTAGCGGTAAAGTCGCCGGCGGCAACGCCCGCGGCGATCTGGGCGGCGGTAAGGGAATCGAAGCTCTGCGCCATTACTCGCTCTCCCCCTCTCCCAAAATGGACGGCACGCGGAAGTAGCGGTCGCGCGCGCTGCCGGCGTTTTCGAGCGCAACGTCGAGCGGCAGGTCGCGCTCGGGCTCGCGCAGGTCATCGCCCATCACGTTGGACAGGCTTCCGATGGGATGGAACGTGGGCTCCACGTCGGGCAAGTCATATTGCAAGACGGGCTCGAGCATCTGGACGGCGTCGTTCATGTAGGACGTCATCTGGGCGAGCTCGTCATCGGTCAGTGCGATCTTTGCGTACTCGGCGATGCCGCGCACGTCTTTCTCGCTGAGTGCCATAGGCGCTCCCTTCCGCATAACAGTTAAACCGCTCTAGTATACAGGGCAACGCCGGCTTGGAGCAGGCGCTTTACCCAAATGCAGCGAAAACGTAACGAGAGCGGCGGTTGGCAGGCGGCGGGCCGGCGGTTCTGCAGCGAAACCGCACCGTCCATAGCGAAAACCGTCTCGACCACAACGAAGCCGTCCCGCCCGCAGCGAAAAGCATCACAACATTCGACACTTTTCGTCAAAATCGAGATTTTCATCGAATGTTGTGATGGTTTGGAAGCCCCCGACCACCACAAAGGCGCCTGTCCCCTTTGTGGTGGTTCTGGAGAATGTCTTATGCCGAGACCTTGGCCTTGCGGCGCTTGCGGACCGCATGGATCACGATGTCCAGCAGCAACAGCACAATGGCAACGACCACAATGAGCACGGCAAACTCGCGCTTGCCCCAGTGGCGGCCGGCCAGCGACTTTTGCTTGTCGACGTCCTTCTTGTTGTACTTGGTGCGCACGCAATGCACCAGCAGGCGATGGTCGTTCACACCATAGGGCGTGCAGGTGACGAGCGTCACCTTGTCGGCGCCGGGCTCGATAGTCAGCGACTCCATCTCCTCGGGCAGCACGACCTCGGAGTCCACCATCTTGTAGGCGAGCGTCTTGTTCATGGTGTGCAGCAGCACCAGGTCGCCGGGTTCCAGCGAGTGGATGTCATCGAACATGCTCAGGTTGCGCATGCCCGAGTGCGCGGTGAGCACGCAATGCGTCGAGGTGACGCCCACCGGCAGGCTCGTGCCCTCCAGGTGGCCGACGCCCGCCATAAGGACTTCTTCGCTCGTGCCGTGGTAGATGGGCATGCTTACATCGATGGAGGGGATCTCGACCCAGCTCATCATGGGGTCTCGGTCAAAGATGAGCTGCTGAGCGTAGGGCTCGATCTGGTCGGCGGGGAGCTCGGTGGCCTCGCCCGCCAGCTGCTCGTTAAAGGAGCGCGCCTGGAGCAGGATGCGCTCGCGCTCCTCGGCAGACAGCGCGTCCACGGTGCTGGACACAGTGCTGATCTGGTTGAACACGCCCGAGGCCTCGAGCCGGTCCAAGATCCACGGCCAGGTCATAAGGCCCACACCAATAAGGATGATGACGATGGTGATGAGCCGGTCGGCCCAGCGCGGCAGTCGCTTGCGACGGCGCTTGGGCTTTGGTTGAGGTTTGGGCTGAGGGCTTGAGCCGCCGTTGTCCGCGGCGTTATTGCTCTTCATATGTTTGGCGCCCTGCACCATCACCGGTCACTCCTCTACAGCTCATGTTGTCTAAACAAATAATAGCCGATTCGCGAGCTTCCACGCCGGACAACGCAGCTAGACTGCACCGTCCAGTCGAGGATAAGCCTACATTTGAGTTTTCAAAATGTCCCGGATCGGCGGGGCGATTCGGGATACAATGTCAATAGAAAACGACGCACCCCGCGTAAGTGTACGAGAGCGCGGGCGGCCTAGTTTTCTGGTTTTGTTAAATGCCCGGGCTCCGAACCCCGGGCATTCTTATTTGCGCTTGTTGCGGCGCAAATGCCTTCTACCGTCCGCACCGCGCGTGCGCCTACGGACCTTAAACCGAACCTCATACGAGTCAAGAAACGCGATGACGGATGAGTCCGCATCGGACGGTGGAGGCTGCCTGTGTTGTCCAAAAAACGGGGCAGACTCCAGTGCGGAGTCTGCCCCGAAAAGAGAATGACAAAGCAAGAACGTCGATGGACGAGAAAAGTGTCCGCAAGTCTCATGGCCATCACATCCCACCTGCCAAAGGGATGGGTGAGCGAGCGCTACTCCTGCTCGGACTCCTCAGCCTGCTTACGGCTGCGGATGAGGTGAGCCACGCCGATGCACAGCACCGCGCCACCAGCGATCCAAGTGAAGGTCACACCGTTAAGACCGGTGAGGGGGAGGCCAACCTGCTTGGTATCGCCAACGGTGATGTTGAAGATGCCGTCCGTCTTCTCCGAGCCAGGCTTCACCGTCAGGCTGTTATCTCCGGTGTCGCCATAGGTGAGGCCGGCGATAACCTTGTCGCCCTGGCCAGTCGTAAGTTCTCCAGTGAGCCCAGTAAGACCAGCATCCGGATCATCGTCCTTCATGCTCGGCTTGATCTCGAAGGTGAAGGGGTCGACCTTAGCGTAACCAGAGGGGGCAGAAACCTCCGTGACGGTATAGGTGCCGGCGTCGAGACCAGTAACCTCGATGATGCCCTCGCCATTGGTCACAAACTCTTTGGGCGTTTCACCAAGGGACCCATTATCCTGGACAAACAAATTCGTGGATGCAACATCGTCTGCCGTGGTGGCCTGGATGGTGAACCTGGCGCCTTCGAGGGCCTTCTCGGTGCCCAAGTCGACCTTATTGATCCTGAGGCCGTAGGTGTAATCCTTGACCGTGTCAGGCTTGGTCTCGCCGCGCTCGCTGGTCATGGGGTTATTGGAGTAGTTGAGCGTCACGGTGTTCTCGTTACCCTCGGTGCCCGCGACGACCGCATCCTTGTTGATTTGCGCCTTATAGGAGACGACGATGTAGGAGTCCTTGTTGACGTCCGCGACCTGCTTCAGATTCTCGCAGGTCCACGTCGTTGTTTTGCTGCCATCGGCAGCGGCCGTGGCGGTCAACTCATTGAAGTTATCAGTAATATCCGTACCATCCGTGCGGGCGAGATCGCCCTTCGCGTCATCCCTGTTCTTATACAGGTAGACCTTAGCGCCCTTCTGCAGCGTCAGGCCCTTGGAAATCTTGTCGGAGAACTGATAGAAATACGTGTCGTACTTGTCGTAGTTCTCGGCAATGGTGCCGTAAAGGTTGTACGTCACGTTCTGGCCGATCTGGGAATCGGCAGCATCGTGCTCTGCATTATTGGCATCGCTTACGATCTTCTTCTCGACGGTGGGGACGCCCGTTTTCTCAGTGATGTTAACGGGCTTGCTTCCCACGACAGTGAAAATGGGAGACGTGCCCGCCTCGCCGACCCCGATGGTGTCAGCAGCGGTCACGAAGAGCCAGTAGCCGTGCCCAAGACCGGAGACGGTTTTGTTGTTCGTCTTCGCGCTTTCGGTAAGGCCGTCCACGGCGTCGGCAATCTTGTACGCAACGGAATTGGAGTCTACGCGGGTTGTCTTACCGGTTACCTTCACATTATTCGCGATCCAGTCCGCGGCGTCCTGGGCAGTCGCCCCCGCATAGGTCTCATCCTCTTTCCTGATGACGCCCTCGACAGCATCCTGCACCTCAAGGCTTGCCCACGTAATGTTGCTGACACTTCCATCGTCGGCGACATCAGCATTAAAAATCTGATAGCCCTCGAACTCGGTAGTGTTACCATCAACGTTCTTGATGGTCACCGAGCCATCCGTACCCTCAGCAAACGCCATGGTCACCGGGGCCATCACGCCGCCGAAGCTCAGCGCTGCTGTGAGACCGGCGGTTACTGCCAGGCGTGCGATGTTCTTGCTCATGCTCATCTTCTTTTCCTCTGCTTTCTGCTCGAATTCCATTTGATCTAAATCTGTCTGTCTGTGTCTTAGCATCTGTTTCGCTACGTCTCGCCCCGCTCTCTGCGGGGCTGCCAGCTACTCTTTATGGCTGCCACCTCCCCGCTTGACCAGGAGCGCGACCACGATGAGCGCGGCTCCGGCGACCGCTGCGGCGGCCGCGGCGTACATTGCCATATCGCCAGTCGAGGGCATAAAGCCTCCGGTGGTAATGCTAGGGGGTGTGCCGGTGGGCGTGTTGATGAGCGACGCCTCCAGGCTGCCCGTCGA
>RPYR01000052.1 GCA_008671285.1 Collinsella aerofaciens
GCGATGAAGCTGTACAGGTTCTGATCGAACAGGCGCTGTGCCGGCTTTTTTTCGCGACCAAAGCGACCGCCGGCAATAAAGTCCGCCGAAGCCTGCAGCTTGCAGCCCATATCGACCAGGCGCTCCGCCACGCTTACATCCTTTTGAACCGCACGATAGCGCTCAGGATGAGCGATGATCACCTGGTAGCCACGGCACTGCAAATCGTAAATCGTGTTCTCGTACTCTCTAAACGCATACGCATCGGCATGCGTCGAAAGCTCGAGCAGAAACTCGTTGGTTCCATCGAAATGCAAGTGCTCCGCGGCATCGATACCAAGTTCAACGAGCTTTCGATGGTTGACCTCGAAGCCCATCTGGAGCGGAAAACCGTCAGCGTTATCACGCAGCAGTTCAAAGGCATCCCACATCTTGTCGTAATCAAAATAGGGATCACGGCAGTGAGGAGTGCAAACGATTCTGGTTACACCGGCCCGCTTGGCAGCCTCGAGCATCGCCAAGCTCTCATCGAGATCGGCGGCGCCGTCGTCTACACCCGGCAAGATATGGCAATGAATGTCACGCATAGGTCAGCCTTAATCAACTAAACGTTTGCTCGGTTGGTGAAGATGCCCTTTTTGGAAGTCCCCTGATCGTCCGAGCCCTTCTTCACCTTCTTACCGTCCTTGGTGTAGTAGGAGTAGTAGTACTCGCTGGTCTCGGTCTCGCAGTAGTTCATAACGGTACCGATGAGCTTGACCTTTTCGGACTTCTTAAGCTGGCCGAAAGCGTTGAGTGCCTCCTCGCGCTTGGTGACGTCCTCGCGCACCACGCACAGCGTACCGTCGGTCAGGCTGGCAATCTCGGCAGCATCGATGAAGGTGCCGACAGGGGGAGCATCAAAGATGACGTACTGGAACTTAGCAGACAGTGCCTTTACCAGCTTGGCAAAGCGGTGAGAGACGATGATGTCGGCAGGATTGGGAATATGCGGCTCGGCATCAAGGAAGTAGAAGTTCTTCTGACCCGTCTCGACAATTGCCTGGTCAATGGAGATCTGCTCGGAAAGGACCGCATAGAGTCCGCCGCGCGAACGAACGCCGAGCATATCGGAAAGGGACCTGCGGCGCATATCGGCCTCGACCAGGAGCACGGACTTGCCGCTCGTGGCGATAGCCTGGGCAAGGTTGATGGAAACCGTAGACTTGCCCTCGTTGGGAATCGAGGACGTGACGGTAATAGTGCGAATGGGGTCGTCCACGCTCGCAAAGCGGATGTTGGCCAGAAGGGTCTTGGCGGCATTCTGTACAACGAGCTTATCGGTGTTCTTTGCCTTAGCCATGCCTATTTACCACCTTTCATAGCCGGAATTCGGCCAACAACGGGAATGCCCAGGAGCTCTTCTGCCTCTTCGGCACCGCGGATGCGGGTATTGAGCATGTCTGCCAAAACGACATAGGCAACTGCGATAAAGATGCCCGCGAGGAACGCGACAGCAACGTACAGCATACGCTTGGGGCCGCTGGGGGCTTCGGGGGTCTTAGCCTCGTCGATAACGTTGATGCTCTGGGCAGCGCCGACGTTCTGAGCGACCGTACTCACCGAGCTAGCTATGGCCTTTGCGACCTTAGCCGTCTCCTTGGCATCGGTGCCGGTAACCGAAAGCGTAATGACACGCGTGGTGGTCTCGGAGGAAACAGACACCTTGTAGTCATCCAGATCGGTGAGGCCCAGTTCATTGGCGGCGCCGCTCTTAACGCTATCGCTATCCAGCAGCGTGGCGATATCGTTGGAAAGCATCTGGCTCGCCGAGAGATCGTTGTAGCTCATCTGGCCGCTATCGTCGGTCTTGGCGAGAATGTACATGCTCGTCGTCGCGGTATAGGTGTTGTCCATCGCGGCGAAGGACACGATGCCCATGGCGATCGCGCAGACCACCGGAAGGGTGATGACCAGCTTGAGGTGCTTCTTCAGCAGCTGGAACAGTTCGAGAAGGGTCATGCAGCTTGCCTTTCATTTCCCCAGTTCGGATTGACAAAACTGTCCGTATGTTATCGCATCTTTTTACCGAGACCAAACTCTATACATAAGAAACAGGCTCTCCTGTAAAAATGTCGGAAGCAATCGTAAAATTGCACAACAACGCCGCACCCGAAAGTCAAATGCGGCGTCTACATCAATACCTATGTTGTATCGCTATGCGAATGGCTCGTCCTGCTGTATGGGAAACGTCACCGTAATGGTGGTTCCCACGCCCAACTCGCTCGACAGATCGAGCGTGGCGTGATGATACAGGGCCGCATGCTTGACAATGGCAAGCCCCAGACCGGTTCCGCCGCGCGCCTTGGACCTACTCTTGTCCACGCGATAGAACCGCTCAAATACCTTGCCCTGTTCTTCAGGCGCGATACCGATTCCCGTGTCGGCGACCGCAAGGAACGGATGGCCTTCGTCGTTGGTGCCGCACTGCAGCGTAACCGTACCGCCAGGTCGATTGTAGCGGATGGCGTTGCTTGCCAGATTATAGATGAGCTCGTCAATCAAGCGCGACACGCCCTCGATGACCACAGGCTTGGTCTCATGACTTATCGTCACATTCGCCTGACGGGCGACCTGTTCAAGACGCTGCTCAACCGCGTAGATGGCACGCGAGAGCTCAATAGGCTCCGTGGACCCAATGGGCACCGCCTCGCCCTCAGTTGTACGCTCGGCCTCGTCCAAGTTAGACAGCGTAAGGATGTCGTTGACAAGCGCTGCCAAGCGGCCCGCCTCACGATAGATGCGACCGCCAAAGTTGCGCAGGTCGTCCTCGCCCTCGACCATGCCATTTGCGATGAGCTCGGCATAGCCCGAAATCGCCGTAAGCGGCGTCTTGAGCTCATGGGTGATATTCGCCGTGAACTCGCGGCGCATACGATCGTTGTCCGCCAGCACCGCCATTTGGCGCTTGAGTTCCTGGCGCTGCGACTCGATACGCTCAAGCATGGGGACCATCTCGGCATAGGCGTGCTCATAGCTACGGCGTGGGTGGTCCAAATCCACCTCTTGCAACGGCGCGATGATGGCACGGGACTCGCGGCGCGCCATAAAAAACGAGAGTACCGCGCCCGCTGCTGCGATAAGCAGCATCGGCGCCACCATCGACAGCAAAATCGCTGCAACGCCAGGCTGGGCCTGCGCCAAGCGGACAACCTGGCCGTTATCAAGGGCGATGGCGCGATACAGCATAATCTCGTCGAGCGTAGAGCTTGCGCGCTCCGCGGAACCCGAACCATTCTCAAAGGCCTCGATGACCTCGGGGCGATCGCCATGGTTGGGCAGTGTGGAAGGCGACGCCTCGTTGTCGTAGGCAACCGATCCATCCTTGTTAATCAGCGTGATGCGCAAGTCCTCGCGATCGAGGCTACGCAAGAACGGGATGGGCTCCTGCTGCTCGTCGAGGGCGGCAGCAATGAGCTCGGTTTCCTGCGCCAGATTGGCACTCGTGGCATCCGCCAAGGTGTTTTGCACAAAGAACGCACCCAGCACCGTAAACGCCACGATAACCGCCATGGCGCAGACAAAGATCGTCACAAAAACGCGGTGCGACAGCGTATGTTTTCCCTGGGGGGCGAAGACCACGGGTTACTCCTCCGATGCGGTGGCCGCGGTGACGTCACCTTCGGCACCATCACCGGCAGAAGGCTCGGCCAAGCGGTAGCCCACGCCGCGCACGGTCTCGATGGCGCTGGCATGCTCGCCCAGTTTTTGGCGAAGCGTCTGCACGTGCACGTCAACGGTGCGCGAACCGCCGTCGAAGTCCCAGCCCCACACGCTCTGCAGCAACGACTCGCGGGTAAAAACCACGCCGGGCTTGCGCATGAGGTACTCGAGCAGGTCGAACTCGCGCAGGGTGAGCTTAAGCGGCTCGCCGGCAACGGTCACCTCGCGATGGCTGGGCGAGAGCACAATGTCGCCCACGCTGAGCACATCGCTTGCCTGCTTGACCATGCCGCCGCGACGCAGCAGTGCGCGGCAGCGGCTGGCGAGCTCCATGAGCGAGAAGGGTTTAGTCAGGTAATCGTCGGCACCGCCATCGAGCGCCATCACCTTGTCGAGCTCGGTGTCCTTGGCGGTAAGCATCATGATGGGCACCGTCGCCGTCAGGCGGTCGGCGCGGAGGCGGCGCATAATCGCCAAACCATCGGTATCGGGCAGCATGATATCGAGCAGCACAGCATCGGGCACCCGTCGCGCCACGGCAGCCTTAAACTCACCGTCGCACGAAAAGCCTTCGGCCTCGATCCCCTGCTTGCGCAGCGCATAGACCGTCAAATCCCTGATGTTGTCATCGTCCTCGACGTAATAGATCATGTTGAACCCCTTTGCGGCCGGCATGACCGCATCTTAACCCTAAAGGTACCTTTACTAGATGGTATCAGCCAAAACGCCCCGTCAAATA
>RPYR01000221.1 GCA_008671285.1 Collinsella aerofaciens
ACCTTTACGGTCGCCTCGATGGTGGTGTTTACCAACGGACGCGCCGACAAGAGAAAGTACCGTAGTTTTAAAATTCAGGCCGAATTGGATGAGGCAAACGACTTCGTGTCGATGTCCTAGGTTTTGGGACGACGCTATGCTCCCGAGCGCATGGTCGACGAGCGCTTTGGCTCGCGCACCGATTTGCTCGTTGTCGATGGCGGTAAGCCGCAATTGACCGCTGCGATCAAGCAACTATAGGCTCTTGGGCTCGATATACCGGTTTGTGGCTTGGCGAAGGCCGATGAGGAAGTTTTCGTGCCTTGGGACGAGACTCCCGTCGTGCTGCCGACCGGGTCTGCTTCGCTCTATCTAATTAAACAGGTTCGCGATGAATCGCACCGTTTTGCCATCACGTTCCATCGCGAGTTGCGCGATAAAGCCATGACGGTTTCGGTACTCGATGACGTTCCAGGCGTGGGACCCACCAGAAAACGTGCCCTTATGCGCCATTTTGGCTCGATGAAGCGTTTGCGCGCGGCGAGCGAGCAAGAGATCGCGGAAGTTCGCGGCATACCTGCCGATGTTGCCAAGGCGGTCCACGAGGCGCTCGTTGCATGGAATGCCGAGCGCGCCGAGGCGGCGGCTGGCCATTCCGATAGCTAAACACGAGCCAAACAACTGATATACATGATTGCGCGATTTTCAACCATTTATTTCGCCATGATTGCCTGCTGGTTTCGGGTTTTATTAACGCTAAAACGTTTGACTAACCCAAGCGAAAACCCTGCTATCCTGCGGGTTGACGAAGACTGATATCTCACCTCGCCGATACATACTGTCTGGCGAATCGTTTGTCAACGAATTCGGTGAACGGTAGTAAATACCGTTCAAGCGTATGTATGTATCGGTCGCCGAGCGCGGCACCTCAGTTGGGTTCGTCGGTAGGTAAGGTATATATCGTCCGCAAGTTGCGCGGGGGCAAGTCTAGGTGCTCCCGGGTAAGATTCTCTATTGATAGGAGAAGACATGGCCATCATCAACAAGGGTATGTCCAGGCGTTCGTTCCTCGGCCTCACCGGCAGCGTCGCTGCTGTCGCAGGGCTTGGTCTCACCGGCTGCGGTGGCAGCTCTAGCGACGAGGGTTCCGCTTCCGGTTCCACCGATTCCGCCAACCGTGGCGGCGGCGTGATCACCGCTGGTTCCGCTTACGCTCCGTCCAGCTTCGACCCCGCCAGCACCGGCTCCGCTGTGGGCCTGGGTGCTAACTGGCACGTCGTCGAGGGCCTCTACGGCATCGATTACCACGACTACAGCACCTTCAACGAGCTCGCCACCGACGACCCCAAGTCTGTGGACGACACCACTTTCGAGGTTACCATCCGCAAGGGCGCCAAGTTCTCCGATGGCACCGAGGTCACCGCTGACGATGTCGTTGCCTCCTACACCGCTTGCGCCGCTTCCGCTACCTATGCTCCGTTCTTCCAGCCCTTCGAGTCCATCGAGGCCAAGGACGCCAGCACCGTGACGGTCAAGACCAAGGTCCCCAACTTCTCCCTGCTCAAGGATCGTCTGGCCATCGTCCGCGTTACCCCGGCCACTCAGACCGAGGAGGATCGCGCCAAGCAGCCGATCGGCTCCGGCCCCTGGATGTACGACTCTATCTCCGATACCGAGATTACCCTGGTTCCCAATCCTGAGTACAACGGTGAGTATGCTGCCGAGGATAAGAAGATCCAGTACAGCATCCTGACCGACCCCACCGCTCGCGTTACCGCTCAGCAGGAGGGCTCCACGCTCGTTATGGAGCTCGTTACCGCTGACGCCGTCGACCAGCTTGAGAGCGCCGGCTGCAAGATCGATAACGTTCAGGGTTTCGGCACCCGCTTCATCATGTTCAACGTCGCCAAGGAGCCTTGGAACAACGTCAAGGTCCGTCAGGCTGTCATGTATGCGCTCGACACCGAGAAGATGGTCAGCAACACCTTCGCCGGCCTTGCCACCGCTGCCAGCTGCTACCTGCCCAAGAGCTTCACCAACTATCATGAGGCTTCCACGGTGTACAAGACCGACGCCAAGAAGGCTAAGAAGCTCATCGAGGAGTCTGGCATCACCCCGGGTGCCATCACCCTGCGCACCACCGACAACGAGCAGATTAAGGGCATGGCCGCCCAGGTCAAGAACGACCTCGACGCTCTCGGCTTCGATGTGACCATCCAGACCGATACCTCGCCGGCCACCTACGCTGCCATCGACGGCGGCGAGGCCTACGATATCCTCCTTGCCCCTGGCGATCCTTCCTGCTTCGGCGCCGACCCCGACCTGCTGCTCAACTGGTGGTACGGCGACAACGTCTGGATGCAGACCCGTTGCCCGTGGAAGGAGTCCGCTGAGTGGCAGAAGCTCCACGGCCTCATGGACGAGGCTCTTGCCGCCGAGGGCGACGAGCAGCAGAAGAAGTGGAACGAGTGCTTCGACATCATTGCCGACAACGCCGTTCTGTACCCCGTTGTCCACGTCAAGACCGTCTCCGCTTCCTGGGACGATCCGTCCACTGCGCCCAACGGCGAGGCCCTCGATGGCTTCAAGGGCATCGGCACGACGAGCATGTCCTTCAGGGGCGTCGCGACCGTCAAGGCCTAAGACTCGTTTGAGTCATATGTGGGGCGTCGGTCGTAAGGCAACGTCCTCATAGTTGAAACAAAGACCCGGGCGGCCTCGATGTCGCTCGGGTCTTGTAATGAGTATCCATACTCATATACCAGTTGGTCCTACCGACAAAAGAAAGGGGAGAGAACGTGAACAACTTTCTACGTTTGATTGGAAGGCGTCTCGTGGCGCTGCCGATCATGGCATTGGGCGTCACCGTCCTGGTGTTCTTCCTTATGTCGTTCTCCAAGACCGACCCCGCCTACACGGCGTTGGGTGACGGCGCCTCGCCCGAGGCGGTTGCCGAGTACCATGAGAAGTATGGTCTGGACGACCCCTGGCCCGTGCGCTACGTGCGCTATATGGGCGATTTGATTCATGGCGACATGGGTACCTACGGCGCTGCCCGCAACTCCGTTGCCAAGCGCATCTCCACGGCCCTGCCCGTCACGATGCAGCTGACCTTCATCGGTCTTGCCATCGGTGCGGTCGTTTCGTTTTTGCTCGGCGTCATCGCGGCACTGTATCGCGACAAATGGCCGGACCAAGTGATCCGCGTCTTTTCCATCGCCGGCTTGGCAACCCCGTCGTTCTGGCTTGCCGTTCTGTTGATTCTGCTGTTCTCTTCCTACCTTAAGGTGCTCCCGGCATCCGGTGCTCTGCCTCACTTCACCACCAACCCGGCTGGCTATCTGGGACGTATGATCATGCCCGCTATCGCTCTGGCATTCCCGCTGACGGGCCAGATGACTCGTATCGTGCGTACCGCCATGGTTGAGGAGCTCGACAAGGACTACGTCCGCATGGCCCGTGGCGCCGGCGTTCCCGAGAAGGTCGTCGTCGGCATCAACGTTTTGCGCAACGCGCTGATCACCCCGGTCACCACCCTCGGTCTTAAGATCGGTTACCTTATGGGCGGCGCCGTCGTCATCGAGGTCATCTTCAACCTCCCCGGCATGGGTACTGCGATTCTGCAGGGCGTTCAGGGCAACGAGGCGAACCTGGTTCAGGGCGTCGTTATCGTCGTTGCTCTTGCCTTCATCATCATCAACATCGTGGTTGACATGCTCTACCTGCTCATCAACCCGCGCATCAGGACGGTGTAGATTATGGTAAAGATTCGAGAGAAGCAAACCGAGCAGCTCGAGAAGGCTGCCTCCAAGGGGCTCAAGCTCGGTGGCTGGAAGAAGATGACGCTGTCTTCTAAGATTGCCGCCGTCGTGCTGGTGTTGGTCGCCCTGACCGCGATTCTGGCGCCCCTTCTTGCCCCCTATAGCCCGGTCGAGATTTTCACTGCTCGCCAGGCTCCCGGCAATGGATTTATCTTCGGTACCGACGATAAGGGCCGCGACATCCTGTCGCGTATGCTTTACGGTGGCCGTTACTCGCTGATCATCGGCTTCGGTGCTACTGCCATGGCTCTGGTCTGCGGCTCGGTCGTGGGCGCCCTCGCGGCGGTTTCGCGCAAGTCCGTTTCCGAGGCGATCATGCGCATCCTGGACATCATCATGTCCATCCCGGGCATCGCCCTCGCTGCCGTCTTCGTCTCCATCCTGGGCAATTCAGTGCCGTCGATCATCTTCGCTATCGGCTTTATGTACACTCCGCAGATTGCCCGTATCGTGCGCGCCAACATCGTGTCCGAGTACGGCGAGGACTATGTCCGCGCGGTCATCGTTTCCGGCGCCAAGGCTCCGTGGATTTTGATCAAGCATGTTCTGCGTAACTGCATCGCCCCGATCATGGTCTTCACCGTTACCCTGGTCGCCGACGCCATCATCTTCGAGGCCTCGCTGACCTTTATCGGCGCTGGTATCCAGGAGCCCACCGCTACCTGGGGCAACATCCTCGCCGACGCCCGCGGTGGCGTGCTCGCTGGCCGTTGGTGGCAGGCGCTGTTCCCGGGTCTGGCTATCATGATCACCTGCCTGGCGCTCAACATCCTCTCCGAGGGCATTACCGACGCCATGGCCGCTGCTCCCTCCGCCGCCCTGGATCCGACCGATTCCTCCAAGCGCCGCGAGGCCGACCTGCTGGTCTCCGACCCTGTTCGCGCTTACAAGGAGCAGGCTCAGTCCCTGTCCGCCCGTCTTGGCGCCCTGCGCGATGTCGAGCTCAAGCGTAACGACCGCCATGTGCCCGATGAGTCCGTTGAGCCGATCCTTTCGGTCCGTGACTTCTGCATCCAGTTTGAGCACCACGGTGATATCAACGTCGTCGATCATGTCAACTTTGATGTCCGTCCTGGCCAGACCATGGGCCTGGTCGGTGAGTCCGGCTGCGGTAAGTCCATCACCACGCTGGCCATCATGGGCCTGACCGACGATGACGAGCATCTTTCCGGTGAGGTTCTCTGGGAGGGCCGCGACCTGCTCAAGATGAGCAAGAAGGAGTGGTTCGGCCTGCGCGGTACCGATATCGCCATGGTCTATCAGGACGCCCTGTCCTCGCTCAACCCCTCCATGCTCATTTCCGCCCAGATGAAGCAGCTCACCAAGCGCGGCGGTACCCGTAGCGCCGAGGAGCTCCTGGAGCTCGTGGGCCTCGACCCCAAGCGTACGCTCGAGAGCTATCCGCATGAGCTTTCCGGTGGTCAGCGTCAGCGCGTTCTGATCGCTATGGCCCTTACCCGCGACCCCAAACTGGTCATCTGCGACGAGCCCACGACCGCTCTGGACGTTACCGTCCAGAAGCAGGTCATCAAGCTGCTTAACGATCTTCAGGCCAAGCTCGGCTTTGCCATGATCTTCGTTTCGCACGACCTGGCACTGGTCGCCGAGGTCGCTCATAACATCACGGTTATGTACGCCGGCCAGGTTATCGAGCAGGCGCCCACCAAGGAGCTGCTCACCAACCCGATCCACGAGTACACCCGCGGCCTTCTGGGTTCCGTCCTGTCCATCGAGAGCGGTTCGGGCCGCCTGCACCAGGTGCCCGGCGCCGTTCCGAGCCCGCGCGATTTCCCCAAGGGCGATCGCTTCGCACCCCGCTCGAGCCATCCGCGCATTGGCCTGGACACCCGTCCGGTCTTCAAGCGCGTGCCCGGCACCGAGCACTTCTATTCCGAGCTCCCCGACGAGGTGCTCAAGGCAAATGGTTTGACCCCTCACGCGGAGGTGATGTAGATGAGCGAGACCGCAGTCAACGGCGTCGAGCCGATCATCTTCCTTGATGACGTCCACGTCACCTTTAGGACCCGTACCGGCTCGATTCTGCACCCCAACCTGGTTCACGCCGTCCAGGGTGTAACGATTAAGCTCATGCCCGGACAGACCATCGGCATCGTCGGCGAGTCCGGTTGCGGAAAGTCCACCACCGCCAACGTCATGTGCGGCCTGCAGGCCCCCACGAGCGGCAAGGTCTACTTTAAGGGCAAGGACGTTACCAAACGTACCGCCGAGGACCGTCGCCACATGGGTCGCGTCATCTCGGTCGTGTTCCAGAACCCGGCCACGGCGCTCAATCCCCGCATGGTCGTTCGCGAGCAACTGCTCGACCCCATGCGCGTCCACAACCTGGGTACCGAGGCCGAGCAGGAGAAGCGCGTCAAGGAGCTCTTGGAGCTCACCGGTCTGCCCAGCTCCGCCGCCGAGGTTCTTCCCGGCCAGCTTTCGGGCGGCCAGCGCCAGCGCGTCGCAATTGCGCGCGCCCTGTCGCTGAACCCCGATGCCATCATCGCCGACGAGCCCACCTCGGCTCTGGACGTTTCGGTCCGCGCGCAGATTCTGAACCTGCTGACCGACCTTAAGAAGGAGCTCGGCCTGGCCATGGTGTTCATCAGCCATGACATCCAGACGGTCCGCTATATCTCTGACGACATCATCGTTATGAATGGCGGCAAGATCGTCGAGCAGGGCGAGGCCAAGCAGGTCTTCCAGCACCCTCAGGACCCCTACACCAAGATGCTGCTCGGCGCTGCGCCGTCGCTGCTGCATCCCAAGCTCGGCGAGTAGCCTCGCTTTCCCTCCCGTGCGCCCGGTTCCCTTGCCGGGCGCACCTCCGTTGCGATTTCGAAAGGTTGGGTTCACGAGCCATGCCAAGTGCTCAGGAGCTACAACAGCAATTTGGTGAATATCGAGGCGCTATGCCCCGTCCATCGGATTTCGATCTCTTTTGGAAGGACCGCATGGCCGAGGCCGACGCCGTCGAGCTCGACTATGCGATTGAGGCGGCTTCGGTTGCGGATTCCGCGACCTGTCGGTTTTTCGACCTCTGGTATACCGGCATGTGCGGTGCACGCCTGCATGCCAAGTATCTCCAGCCGGTTTCGGACGAGCCCGTGCCGCTGGTGCTACAGTTCCACGGCTATCCGGGTGCAAGCCGCAGCTGGTTCGAGCAGGCGTCGTTTGCGGGCATGGGCATGGCACTCATCGCTCTCGATTGTCCTGGCCAGGGTGGCCCCTCCGAGGATATTGGTGGATTTGAAGGCACGACGGTTGCTGGGCATATCGTCGCCGGTATCGACGGCGACCCGGCCAATCTTTACTATGTCCGCTTGCACCAGGATATCCGCATTCTGTGCCGTATTGTTCGCGAGCTCGAGGGCATCGATCTTTCCCGCGTATTTGTGAACGGCGCATCGCAGGGCGGCGGTTTGGGCATTGCGACCTGCGCGCTTAATAGTGAGCTTATCAATCGCGCTGCCATCCTCTATCCCTTCCTGTCGGATTTCCGCCTTGTTTGGGATCTGGATGCCGACGATATCGCTTATGAAGGCCTGCGTTATTGGTCGCGTTGGTTTGACGAGGACTCGACTCGTATTGAGGAGGCCTATGCCAAACTGGCGTACTTCGATTCCAAGAACTTTGCCCCCATGGTCAAATGCCCCGTGCTGTTTGGCACGGGCACAGCCGATATCGTCTGTCCGCCGGCGACGCAGTTTGCGGTCTACAACAATCTGGCCTGTGAGAAGCGACGCGAGTTCTTTGAGGGCTTTGGCCACGAGGAGATTCAGGACTTTGACGATCTGATCATTCCGTTTTTCTGCGAGGGAGGGGAGGCTCATGTCTAAGTGCGAGAGCAATATCGACGAGCTGATCGTCCCCGGGCTCGCGGAGATGCCTGGAACGGTTTCGTCAAGGCTCGCAGAATATCGGGACTGGCGCGGTGATGTCCAAGCAGATGTTTCTGATTTAGAGACATGCGCTTCGAATCTTGAGATTCAAGGCCTGGCCATTACGGCGATTGACTTTGTTAACCCCTGCGCCCGTTACTCGGAGGTCTCCTTTGAGCTCGGTGACGATGCGATTCACGCTCGTTTGATCGAGCCTGTCGGTCGTGCCCGAGTGTCTGAGCGCGTGCCGCTGTGCCTGATGTTTCACGACATCGATCGACCCGTGCGTGGATGGCATCACATGACGAGATTTGCCGCCATGGGGTATGCCGTTCTCGCGCTGGATGACGATGTTGCTGGTGCGGACGACATGCAGTGGGGGATTGCTGCGCCCGCTTTTGTCAAGCGCGTCCGTTGGGGCTGCGCGTTGGCGAAGGTCGCGCGCAATCTTGATGGCATGGATCCCGATCGCATTTTTGCATGGGGCGAGGGTCTTGGCGGCGGTGTCGCGCTGGCGGTTTCTGCTCTGGACGAGCGCGGACTTGCCTGCACGGCGGTTGCCAATCCAATTCCCGGTGGCCTCGAGGCTCTGTCGTCTCGGGTGCGCGGATCGGTGATCATGGGCACGTCGCTCATGGATACCGTGAGCGACCCCAAGGGTCAGTTTGCCGTATTCAACGGTCTTGAGTGTGACCGGAGGCATATCATCTATGCCAAATACGCTCATGAGCGTATTAACGCGTTCGAAAACGAAGTCGTCGACTTCTTTAACCAAACGTTCTATCCGTGTTCTTTGGCCTAGACGGCCTGGACACTGCCAACAAGAGTGAGCGGCATAGGGCCGCTCGCCAGACAGCTAAGGAGATTCTTGTGGCAACTCAGAAATTCACCGGCGTTATCCCTCCCGTCGTTGTTCCCGATACCGAAGACCACCAGCTCGACGTTGCCTCCTTTGAGCGCAGCATCAACCGCATGATCGATGCCGGCGTCGAAGGTCTGTGCTTCTTGGAGTCTTCGGGCGAGGTCGTCTTCTCCACCGATGAGCGCCGTCGCCAGATTATCGCCGAGGCCGTTCGTATCGTCGACCACCGTGTGCCTGTTCTGGTCGGCATCATCGATACCGAGACCGAGCGCATGATTGAGCACGGCAAGGTCGCCCAGGAGCTGGGCGCCGATGCCCTCGTCGCCACCTGCCCGTTCTATGCCCTGCAGGGTATGACCGAGGTCGAGGAGCACTTCCGCATCCTGCACGAGGAGCTCGACCTGCCCATCTTTGCCTATGACATTCCCGTCTGCGTTCACACCAAGCTCCCCTGGAAGCTCCTTGCCAAGCTCGGCGCCGAGGGCGTCCTTGCTGGCGTCAAGGATTCCTCGGGTGATGACATCTCGTTCCGCTACCTCGTTCAGGAGAACGAGAAGAACGGCCATCCGATGAGCATCCTCACCGGTCACGAGGTTGTTGTCGACGGCGCTTACCTCGGTGGCGCCGACGGTTCCGTCCCGGGTCTCGCCAACGTTGAGCCCGAGGGCTACGTGCGTCAGTGGAAGGCCGCTCAGGCTGGTGACTGGGCTACCGTCAAGGCCGAGCAGGCTCGTCGCAATGAGATCTCCCACATCTTGGATGTCACCTCGGGCGTCCAGGGCTATGCC
>RPYR01000270.1 GCA_008671285.1 Collinsella aerofaciens
ATCGCTGCAGGCGCGCTCAAACTCCGCAGGATCGTTGTCGGCGATGTTGTGATAGAAGCCCTCGCCACCGTGGCCGTCGGCACACCCGGCGACGTCGATGATCACACAGCCCTCGGGAAGCGTGGCCTCGGCAGAGCACATGCCCTTTACAGCCTGGTAGATGTTCTGGTCGAGCGGGTAGCCGCCGTTGGTGGTGATGGCAATCTCGCACTCGACGGGCTCAACGCCGGCAAGGCTCTTCACGAACTCGCAGCCAGCTTCGTGCGCCTTGTGGATGTCGCCGGCAAAGGAGCCGATGACCTCGTGCTTGCCGTTAAGTACCACGTTGAGCACAAAGGCAAGGTGAGCCATCTCGGCAGCGGCAAACATGTCCTCGCTCACGTGGTTGTGGCACAGGTTGCCGGCACGCGAGTGGGAATCATTCACAAACTGACCGTTGTGGTTGTACATGATGGTCTTGTAGCTGGCGATGCCGGGCAGGACGGACTTGCGGCTGCCGGAGAAACCGGCAAAGAAGTGCGGCTCAATGAAACCCTCGGCAAGCAGCAAGTCGCATTCGGCGGCAATCTTGTTGATGATGCACTCGCCGCCAGAAGGCAGGGTGCCGATCTTTTTCATCATGCTGTCGTCAGTCGCGACGTGCATAACGATTTCCTCGTTGGCAACAATTTCCTCGCCGTACTTGTTGACGAGCTCCTCGTGCGTCGACGGACGATGCATACCCGTAGCAACCAAAATACGCACGCGAGCCTCGGGCGCAGCGGAATGGATGTGATGCAGCAGAATAGGCATCGTCACACGCGAGGGAACGGGGCGCGTATGGTCGGAGCTAATGATGACAATATCCTTCTTGCCAGCACAAAGCTCCTCGAGCGAAGGCGAGCCATAAGGGTTGGCAAGCGATTCCTCTACCAGCTCTTCCTGCGATTTTGTGGTCTTAAACTCGTTTTGATGACCTTCCATCACACCCGCGAAGTTCTTATCCTCGAGCTCCAGATGCAACGTCTTGTGGTCAAACGGCAGTTCACATTCAAACAATGACGAGCGCCCTCTTCCTTTCAACTGACACACTAGATAAACCGTTGGAAGGATACGCCGCTCACCGAAAAACACCACCGTCCACCGACTCATTAACACAACGTTCATATTTGACCCACAACAAAACGGCCGCGACCCCAAACGGGACCGCAGCCGCAACAGTCGTAAGTCGAGAAGCGCCACATGCATCTCAATCCCGATCGATAAGACGCGAAGCGCGAAGCGCGCCAGCTTTTCCCAGCCCGTAATCCGCCGAAGACCGGACATCGCAGGGACCACCATCAGCTTACTTTTAGGCACACTCCGCATTGGGCGCGAAGCGCACTTTAATCTCTTCAGCCCAATCCCCGAAGACCGAGGACGAAGGGACCCGATGGGTTTCCCTCTAAATGCATTCCGCAGCACGAAGCCCCCTTATCCACAGCTCCGAAGGAGCAGGATAAGGGGGCTTCAAGTGCGAGGACGCATTCAGAGGGAAACCCGTCGGGTCCCGGTGAGAGCCACAGGGCTATCGATTACCCCGTGTTCTGCAATCCTGCCGAGACGCCGGTCACAGTCGAAAGAATCAGGCTCATGTACTCGGCCTTCTTCTCCTCGGCCATCTCGTCCTGATTCATGCGCACCTCGCGAAGGGCGCGGACCTGGGCGATGGACAGAGCGTCGACGTAGGGGTTACGCACGCGAACGGCGCAGCCGAGCACGCGACGACGCTGCAGCGGCCACTCATCACCGACGATGGCAAGGACCCACTTACGGGTGAGCTGCATCTCGGTAAAGACCTTCTTGGACAGATCATCGCGGTCGCCCAGATGCAGATACATCTTGGCGATGCGCTGATCGGTCTTAGCAATCGACATCTCGATGTTGTCGATAAAGGTGCGGAAGAACGGCCACTCCTGGTAGGCAGCCTTGAGCTGGTCAAGATCGCCAAGCTGCTCGCAGGCGGTGCCCAGACCGTACCAAGCGGCCAGGTTAATGCGCGCCTGGCTCCAGCTGAAGATCCACGGGATGGTACGCAGGTCATCGAGCGACTTGGCGCCCAGACCGCGCTTGGCGGGACGCGAGCCGATCGGCAGCAGACCGACCTCGGTCAGCGGCGTCACGGTCGAGAACCACGGTGTACAGCCCTCGGTGGCCAGCAGGTCCAGCTAGCGTTCGTGGCTTGCAGTGTTGAGCTTCTCGGCCATATCCCAGAACTTCTGCGTGGTCTCGGTGTTGGTCTTCTCGACACTCGGGGCCGACTGCAAAAGCGTTGCGGCGGCAACGGACTCAACATGGCGCTGAGCCAGCGTGCGGTTGCCGTAACGGGCAAAGATGACCTCGCCCTGCTCGGTGAGCTTAAAGAAGCAGTTGACCGAACCCTTGGGCTGAGCCAGCACGGCCTTGTTGGCCGGGCCGCCGCCACGGCCCACGGCACCGCCGCGACCGTGCATGAGCACCAAGTCGATATCGTTCTTCTCGGCCCACTTGGCAATGCGCTCCTGCGCGGAGTGCAGCGCGAGCATGGCCGTGGTAGGACCGGCATCCTTGGAGGAGTCGGAATAGCCCAGCATGACCTCCATGCGGCGGTTGGTCTGGGCAAGGCGCTTCTGCACCACGGGGAGCGTAAGCATCTGGTCGAGCACGTCGACGCAGCCCTCGAGGTCCTCGAGCTGCTCGAACAGCGGAATCACGTCGAGCTCGGGGACATCCTCCTCGTGCGCAAAGGACAGATGGGCAAGCTCAAAGACGTCGGCCACATGCTGGGCGCTCTTGGTAAACGAGATGATGTAGCGGTGCGCCATCTTCTTGCCGTAGCGCTTTTGGATGGAGCCGATAGCACGGAAGGTATCGATGACTTCGCGCGTCATGGGCTGCAGGTCGCCATGGATACCGTTCTCGTGGATATCCTTGAGGGCGCGGGCATGCACCACGGAGTGCTGACGGAACTCCATCTCGACCATATGGAAGCCGAAGGACTCGACTTGCCAGATGATGGTCTGGACCGGGCCGTAGGCGGCACGGACGGCACCGCAGGCGGCCAGCGAACGCTGGACGACGCGCAGGTCATCCAGGAACTCGTCGGCGCTGTGGTACATGGTGTCGGTGATACGACGGACGGTGGCGTTCAGGCGGTCGGCCATGACGAGCATGACGGCGCGATGCGGCTCGTGCTCGGAGATCAGCTCGGCGCGGGCCGTGTACCGAGGGCTCATCTCGACCTGATGGTTCCACAGGTTAATGAGCTCGGCCGACGGCTTGCGGTAGGTGGCCTCGAGCGTGAGGTTGCGGCCGATGTGGCGGCACTTGTCCTCGAGCTTGAGCACCATGTGCGTAAAGTACTTGGCGGCGACCTCACGGCTCACCTTGGCGGTGACGTTGGGGTTACCGTCGCGGTCGGAACCGATCCAGCTGCCGGGATGGAAGAACGCCGGGCACAGCGGCGGCACAGTACCGGCCTTGTCGCCCAGCACCCAATCGTCAAAACGACGATAGATAACGGGGATAACGTCGAACAGCGTGTTATCGAAGATGTCGATGATGGTATCGGCTTCCTCGACCGGCGTGGGCTTCTTGAGCGCGATGGGGCTCGTACGCACCAGGGCGTCGATCTCCTGCAGCATATGGCGCTCGTTCTCCACCAGGTCGGAGCCGCCCAGACGCGGACGCTCCTCCAGCAGGTTGGAGATACGGCGGATCTTGCCCTCGACGGCCTTACGACGGGCCTCGGTGGGATGTGCGGTAAAGACAGGGTGGAACTCGAGCTTGTCGAGCAGCTCGTTGGCACCCTCGACACCCAGCTCATTCACCAGCTGGTGATAGGCAACGGTAAGCTCGTTGGCAGGATCGACCTCGGTATCGGTCGACGCACCGGCCTCGCGCTCGCGCAGCTGCGCCACACGGTAGTTCTCCTCCGACAGGTTTGCCAGATGGAAAAAGCTCGTAAAGGCGCGGACAATGACCTGCTGCTTATCGAGCGGCAGGCTGTCGATCAAATCGACGACCTCACGAAATGCCACGGCAGTGGGCTCGTCGGCGGTGGGCACGCCCTGCTCGTCGACGGCTTCGTCGGCAGCGCAGGTACCGGGGTTGCCGGCATTGACCACAATCTCGGCTGTCAAAATCTTGTCGAACAGGTCCGCGATCTCGGGATCATACTCGCTAAGCACACGGCGCTCCAGGCGCAAGAACAGCGCCAGATTGTCGCGCAGCTCCTCGGGGATCTCGATCTCGGCGAGACGCTCCCTGGACTCGGCATTCGAGCCGATTCGGTTAACGAGGCGGTTGACCACGGCAGCGACGCGCGCCGCGGCTTCGGGTACAGACTGGTTGCTTAGGTTCTCA
>RPYR01000197.1 GCA_008671285.1 Collinsella aerofaciens
CTGGGCTACTGGCAAAACTTGGACGTGACGACCTATGCCGGCTGGGAGGATTTCCTTGCGCGCAACGGCCTCTCCCCTGCCGACGAGCGCCTGCATCTGCTGACCAAAAAGGCGCGCAGAACCTATGCGCAGAGTACCTACCGCGATGGCGACTACTTGGTCTTTGGCAGCGAGGGCTCGGGCATTCCCGAGCCACTGCTTGCCGCGGCGCCCGAGCGCTGCGAGCGCATCCCGATGCTGCGCGATTGCGACTCGCTCGATAACGCCGAGGCATGGGAAGCTCACGAGGAATCGCTGGGGCATACCGAGGACAGCCACGAGGCCATCCTTCAACAGGACATCTGCGGTAACTTCGTCGACCCGGACGACTACCGCATCAGCGCACTCAACCTTTCCAACAGCGCCGCCATCGTCCTCTACGAAGCCCTGCGCCAAACAGGCTTTCCGGGAATGTGACAAAGGGACAGTCCCTTTGTCACATTCAAGCGCCGCGCCGATGGCACACACGCCTAATTGATGCTCTAGATAAAGAGCCCTCACTTTTAATCAGAATTAACTAAAGTAAAATGAAGTTAAACGGCGGTGTGAAAGGAGAGCTTTGTGGAATATCTCGAGAACCCGTTTACCCCCAGTTTTGGTGAGGTTCCTGCCCACCTCGCTGGCAGACAACAGATTATTCGGGATTTGGACCGTGCCTTCTTGAGCCAGCGCAGGCGCCCAGAATTGACCTCGATCTTCTCAGGCGCTCGTGGAACCGGTAAAACCGCTCTCATGTCGTCGCTCGCGACAAGGGCGGAATCCCACGGCTGGATTGCCGTAAAGACGACCGCGCTCCCGGGAATGCTTGAGGAAATCGAGTTCGGGGCGAAACGTGCTGCCGGCCATCTTATCGACCCGTCCAACCACTTCGAAGTCACCGGTCTCGGAATTGCACCGCTCGGCAGCATCGAGGTCAGTCGCGTTCACGATGCCTCAACCTGGCGGTATCGCATGAGCGACATCATCGACCAGCTCAACGAAGCGGGCACCGGTCTGCTCGTCACGGTTGACGAGGTGGACCCGACACTCGACGAGATGATTCAGCTCGCAGCGACGTATCAGCACTTTGTGACCGATGGGAGACGCGTCGCGCTGCTCATGGCGGGACTTCCCAACAACGTCTCGACGTTGCTGAACCACAAGACGGTCTCGTTCCTTCGCCGCGCCCAACAGTATCATCTGGGTCGCATTGCCGACTATGACGTGCGAGAGGCCTTGATTCGCACAATCCAGGAAAACGATCGCCTGGCAGATGCTGAGGGAATCGATAGAGCCGTTCGCTCGATCTCTGGTTTTCCCTTCCTATTGCAACTCGTAGGCTACCGTGCCTGGGATCTCACAAACGATTCGAAGAAAATCTCGTCACGCGACTTTGACCTGGGAATCAAAATCGCGCGCGACGAGATGGACGACCGAATCCTCGCGGCAACCTATCGGGAACTCACTGCAGAGGACAAGCGATTCCTCATCGCCATGCTCGATGACGAAGAAGAGTCCACCACCGCCGACCTTATCGAGCGCCTTAAGCGTTCGCCGCAGCAGGTCTCCCGCTACCGACGCCGCATGATAGATGCCGGCATCATCGGAGAACGAGGACGAGGGCTCGTCGCATTTGAATTGCCATTCTTCCGCGACTATCTCGCGGCTCAATGCGTGAAATAGAAATCAATGTGACAAAGAGGCAGTCCCTTTGTCACATTGCCTATAGGTAGCGACCGGTAATGCTCTTGGAGCAAGCCGCGATGTCGCTCGGCGTGCCGGCGCAGACGATTTGCCCGCCCGCGTCGCCACCGCCCGGGCCCATGTCGATCACGTAATCGGCATTGCGGATAAGGTCGAGATCGTGTTCGATCACGATAACCGTGGCGCCCTTGGCAACAAGGCCGTCGAACACACTCAGCAGTAGCTGAACATCGAGCGGATGCAGGCCGATCGTGGGTTCGTCGAACACGAATACAGCATCATCCTGCACGCGGCCCATCTCGCTCGCAAGCTTTAGACGCTGTGCCTCACCGCCCGAAAGCGCCGGTGTGGGCTCGCCAAGCGTGAGATAACCCAGGCCCAGATCGTGCAAGGTCTGCAAACGCGTCTGAACTTTCTTGAGCCCCACCGTGGCGTCGATAGCCTCGTCCACACTCATATCCATGAGCCGCGGCAACGTCAGCAGGCTCCCGTCCTTGCCCTCACGATGGATATGCGAAGCCGCGTCTGCATAACGTGAGCCGCGGCATGCCGGGCAGACGATCTCGACATCGGGCAAAAACTGCACGTCGAGCGATATCGATCCCGTGCCGTCGCACGTAGGGCACCGCAAGGCGCCAGTGTTGTAGCTAAAGGCACCCGCCTTGTAGCCGGCTGCCTTGGCCTCGGGCGTACGGGCGAAGGCGCGGCGCAGCTCATCATGGATGTCGGCATAGGTTGCCACCGTCGAGCGAACATTGGCGCCGATGGGCGTGGCGTCAATCAGGTTGGCACGCGCAATGCCCTCGGCATCGACCCAACGCACGTGCCCCGGCAGGCGCTCGCCAGCTGCCTGCGCCTTGAGTGCCGGGATGAGCGTCTCAAGCACCAACGTCGTCTTACCCGAACCCGAAACACCCGTCACCGCGACGAGACGGCCACGCGGGATATCGACTTCGAGCGGCTTGACGGTATGGATGGCATCGGTCGCCATGCGGATATGGCCCTGGTCGAACATTTCGTCGTCAATCACCTGCGGACGCAAGCGCTTGGGCTCGGCGCGCAAAAACGGCGCGATACGGCTGTCCTGCGATTGCTCAACCTCGTCTACCGTACCAGCGGCGATTACATTGCCGCCGCCTGCTCCGGCAACGGGGCCCATCTCAACCAGATAGTCGGCTTCCGCCAGTACGCGCGTATCGTGGTCGACAACAACCACGGTGTTGCCGTCATCCACCAGATCGCGCATCACGCCCACCAGGCCGTCGACATTGGCAGGATTCAGGCCGATCGAAGGCTCGTCCAGCACATAAAGCACGCCCGTCGATCGGTTGCGCACCACGCGAGCAAGCTGTACGCGCTGGCGCTCACCCGTGGAGAGCGTGGCACCGGCGCGATCGAGTGACAGGTAATCGAGACCCAGGTCGACCAGACGACGGGCCGCGCTCAAAAACGACTCGCAGATATCCGTCGCCATGGGCCGCATCTCGGGCGGCAAGGATGCGGGCACCCCGCGCACC
>RPYR01000083.1 GCA_008671285.1 Collinsella aerofaciens
GCGATAGCGCTCGGACGTGCCATCGATGACCTCGGCGGGCAGGTGCGGGGTCTCCCCCGTCATATCCCAGTTGGCCTTGAGCCAATTGCGGACGAATTGCTTGTCGTAGCTAGGCTGGATCTTGCCCTCCTCGTAGCTGGCAGCAGGCCAGAAACGGCTGGAGTCGGGCGTGAGGCACTCGTCGATCAGCGTGACCTTGCCATCAATAACACCAAACTCGAACTTGGTGTCGGCAATGATGATGCCACGGGTCGCGGCGTACTCGGCAGCGGCCTTGTAGATCTTGAGGGAAAGGTCACGAATCTGCGTGGCGATGTCCTCGCCCACGATCTCGCAGCAACGCTCGAACGAGATGTTCTCGTCGTGGTCACCGATCTCGGCCTTCGTGGACGGCGTGAACAACGGCTCGGGAAGCTTGGAAGCCTCGGTCAGGCCCTCAGGCAGCTGGATGCCGCAGACGGTGCCGTTCTCGTCGTAGGTCTTCTTGCCCGAACCGGTCAGATAGCCGCGGACGATGCACTCGATAGGAATCGTCTGGGCCTTCTTAACCAGCATGGCGCGGCCAGCGAGGTAGTCACGATACTCAGCAAACTCCTCGGGGAAATCCGCCGGGTCGATGGAAACGAGATGGTTGGGGACGATGTCGGCAAACTTATCGAACCAGAATGCCGAGATGCGATTGAGCACCTCTCCCTTAAACGGAATCTCGTCGGGAAGAATGAAGTCGAACGCAGAAATGCGGTCGGTGGCGACCATCAGCAGGTTTTCACCGGCATCGTAAATATCACGAACCTTGCCACGGGAATCCGGACGACGCTCCATCGTTGTCACGTGAGTCACTCCTTACCTAAATACGACAGAAATGCGGGTTCTTTCCCGCATGTTTTCGCAAACTCGGAGCGGCAGGGACGCGGCCCCTCCTTCACCGAATAGCGAAAAGCTAGTGCTCCATTGTAGTAGATGCCGCGTCTGCCGTGTGCTCGCGGGGCAGATGAATTGTAAAAGTCGTACCCTTTCCAAGCTCCGACTCCACGGATATGTAGCCATGGTGACGCTCGACAATCTGCTTGGTCACGGCGAGGCCGACGCCCAGGCCGCCAGCTTCGCGGGCGCGGCTGGCATCGGCGCGCCAAAACCGCCCGAAAATGCGCGACAGATCGTCCTTGGCAATACCGATGCCGGTATCAGAAACGGCAATGCTGACGTGCCAGCGGTCACTGAGCACCGACACCACGACCCAACCGCCCTCGGGGGTGTAGCGCATGGCGTTGCTCATGAGGTTGATAACACATTGCGTGATCATGTCGGGATCTGCCTCGACAACGTCATCGTGGCCCTGCGTCTCATCTGCAAAGCGCAAACGCAGGTCACGGTCGGCAAACAGGCGCTCCTGGCCATTCACAATCGATCGCACGAACGGAACCATGTCCACCGGTTCTAGATTGAGCGGAGCCGTGCTGTTTTCCATACGCGATAGGTCGAGCATCTGCTGCACCAGACGAGCCAGGCGACGCGTCTCGGAAGCAACGGTCTCCAAATGCTCATCGTCGGTGGGATACACGCCATCCTGCATGGCCTCGACCGTTGCGAGCATGGCCATAAGCGGCGTGCGAAGCTCGTGTGCAACGTCTGAGGTCAGGCGCTTCTCGTGTTTCATATCCTTCTCGAGCGAAGTGGCCATCTCATCGAAGGTCTCACCCAGCTGATCGATCTCGTCATCACCGCGCAGTCCCGTGCGAGCCGACAGGTCGCCGTCACGGATTTGCTTTGCGGTACTGGTGATGCGATGAATCGGCTTGGTGAGCATGCGCGACACGAGCGATCCGATAACGACCGAAATGCAGATTGCAACAACCGCGGCGAGGGCCATGGCGTTAAAGGTCTTCTCCCTAAACGCAGAGTCCGCCTTGGTGAGCAGAGCGTCGGAGCCGATGGCCCACAGCTTTACCTGTCCGACATGCTCGCCGGAAGACGTTACAATCTCGACGTTAGCAACGCTATCGGAGTCGGTTGGAGCAGACGAGACCGGGCTATGCGATGCCCTCTTGCCGCTCGTGTCGTCGGTCGTAGCCTGGTTTTCGCGTACATCGGCGGTCGCGCTTGCCGAGGGCCAGGAATCGTCATAAACGATCACGCCCTTTTTATTGACGACCTGCATGCCCAGATCGTCGGAAACCAAACTCGACGTTGCGACCGTGCGCAGTTCTCCCGCGGTCCAAGAGCCGTTTTCCTCATATGAGGTCGCCAACTTCTCGGCAGCGGAATTTGCGATTTCGACGATATTGGAGCGTGTGTAATCCGAAAAGACCGTGCCCCACACAACAGAGACAACGCCCACCAGCACCAATACCGTCATGAGCGATGTCAGAGCAAAAGCAAGTGCCATGCGCGAGGGATAGCTCATCGTTGGCCGTGAATCGGAACGAGGCGTGTTCCAACTAGCCTTGGAACCCGCCTCGCTCTCCTGCTTGTGCTTTTGTCCGATTTCAAAGCGCGCAGGTGTCATATGTGATTTCCCTATTTCTCGTCCGACTTATCGGTCTTGGCCGGAGCCTCGAAGCGATAGCCGACACCATGGACGGTGTAGAGCCACTTGGGCTTCTTGGGATCATCGCCCAGCTTGGCGCGAAGATTCTTCACGTGGCTATCGATGGTGCGCTCATAGCCCTCAAAGTCATACCCGAGCACTTTCTCGACCAGCTCCATGCGGTTATACACACGGCCGGGATGGCGAGCAAGCGTGGTGAGCAGCTTGAACTCGGAAGCCGTCAGATCGACTTCCTTGCCCTCGACCAAGATCTTGTGGCCCGAGATATCGATGACCAGATCGCCGAAGTCGAGTACCTCGACGGCGGGCTCGTCGGCCTGATGGGCACGGCGGAACAGAGCGCGAACGCGGGCGACGAGCTCGCGCGGCGAGAACGGCTTAATCAGATAGTCGTCGGCGCCGAGCTCAAGACCGATAATACGGTCCTCGATCTCGCCCTTAGCCGTCAGCATGATGATGGGGACATCCGAGGTATCGCGAATGGTGCGGCAAACGCGCTCGCCGGGGATCTTGGGGAGCATAAGGTCGAGCACGACCAGGTCGAACTGATGCTTCTCGAACTCCTCGATCGCGGACTGGCCGTCGCCGACGCCCACAACCCAGTAGCCTTCGCGCTCGAGATAGGCAGCGACGGCGTCACGGATTGCCTTCTCATCCTCGACCAGCAGAATCTTTTTTGCATCTGAAGCCATAACACGGCCCCCCTGTCTCAATTAGCTAAGAACAAGCCCATTTTAACGCACCTGAGCCCGCCAGATGCCGCTATGACGCGGCAGCTCGGCGGGCGGTACTCACAATTACAACGCGTTTATTCCCCTGTTGGCGCCTTTTTAACCCCTCTAAGCTTAAAGAGAAAATAGGCGTGCAGTGACCGTCTCTGGTATACCCTGGCTGTTGCGCACCGTGGCGTACGTAAGGAATGAGTCCGATTTTCCCGCCGTAGCTGGATAATCGCCATACTCCAAAGCGCGGTCGGGCGACAGCAGCGAGCCATAGGTCTTGGCAGAGGTGTCGATCAGGAAATGCGACGCCTGTACCTTAACAAGGTATTTATTCTTCTTGCCAGCCGCACATGCGAGCGGCTCACGGGACAGGAAGAGATACGGCCC
The DNA here is from genome assembly GCA_008671285.1 of Collinsella aerofaciens. The sequence continues at coordinate 3,658 of RPYR01000083.1, forward strand.
TCCCTCATTACCGATATACGTGCCCATGTTGCCCAGGCTGCCCACGCCACTATAGGCCGCCTCGATAGAAAACACGAAGGTATCGCCCATATATACGGCCTCGAAAGGCGAGACTGACGAGGGAAGGACTAGCTGGGCACGTTTGGTGTTGTTGCCGTCGGTCAAATCGATTGCCGTTATGCCGTAGTAGACGCCCTCGTCGTTGCGGACACGCGGCGAGATAGTCAAAATGCCGTCGCTCGCGCGCGGGGCCGATGCAAAGCGACCCGTCGATTTCCAAATTATCTCGGCCTTGGATTCATCAAGCGAGCGACGATAGCAAAACGAATCGCTACTCGTTTTATTGCCACCTGCCGAGGGCATTTTATACCAGATGACTGATGACCCGAACGCCGTAAACAGCGGCGGATCGTAGTCCTTGCCACCTCGATCGAGCTCAACCACGTCGCCAGAGAGCGAAGCGCCCGACAGATTTTGAGCGTAGAGCTTCCACGATGAATTGGCAAAGTTCATCTCAACCCACGCGAATACGCCGTCGCCGGCACGGACATCGTAGAATGCATATCCCGTGCCCTCGATAGGATCCTCGATTAATGTGGTAAGCGAGCCATCGCCCAGGTTGAGCACACCGAGTGTGTTGGCGTGCAGTGCCGATGCGGGCGCCATCATTGCCGCGGCGTAATCGCCGTCGCAGTAGTACAGCAGCGTACCCAGAGGCAGCGTCCACGATGACGCCGGCTCAAGATCGATGTCGACAGCCTCATACTCATCCGTAATCGAGATGATTTTGGAATCGTCCTTGATAACCTGCGGCTCGCCGGCGGCAGCATCGCTGGTACCCGGGGTTGTCGAGCATCCGGCAAGCCCCGTGGCAGCGCCCGCGGCAGCCCCACCGAGTACAAAGCCGCGACGCGATATTCCGTTCTTGATGTGATCGGCGATACCCATTAGGCGATCTCGGCGCGAGCGGCCTCGATAGCGCGTGTAAGCTGGTCGGCGCAGGAGGTCTTTTTCATACCGCAGGTATTACCGGCGAGAACCTCGATTACGCGATCGGCAGGAGCGCCCTCGACCAGCTTGGAGATAGCCTTGAGATTGCCGTCGCAGCCGCCGGTAAACTCAACGCCCATCACCTTGTTGCCGTCATCGGAAAGGTCAAGGTGAATATTGCGAGCACACACGCCCTGAGGCTTGTAATCAAACGAAATCATGCGATCCCCTCTCAGAATGTTATTCGAGACGACTATTATCCCCGTCTTTCCCTAAATGCAACGAGGCGCTTTGCCGGCAACACACATTACCAGCAAAGCGCCCTAAAAAGCTAACGTTATGCCCGAACCTACTCGAAGCTCAGCTGCTCCAGGCGATCGAAGACCGTGTCGATACGGGTGAGGAAGTCCCACGGATCAAAGATCTCGTCGAGTTTCTCCTGGCTGACGGTGCAGCGCGGATCGGCCTCGAGACGCTCCTTAAAGGTAGGGCCGGAGACACAATCCTGTACCTCGTGCCAGGTTGCCATGGCGTTCTCCTGCACAATGGCGTACGCGTCCTCGCGGGTGATGCCCGTGTCGACGAGGGCGAGCAGCACCTTGGAGGAGAAGATGAGGCCGCGGGTCTTATTGAGGTTGGCCATCATGCGAGCGGGATACAGCTGCAGGCCGTCGATAACGCGGATGAGGCACTGGAACATGTGGTCGAGGGCGATGAAGCTATCGGCCTGGGCGACGCGCTCGGCAGAGGAGTGCGAAATGTCACGCTCGTGCCACAGGGCGACGTTATCGAAGGCAACCTGGGCGTTGGACTTCACGACGCGCGACAGACCGCAGACTTTCTCCATGGTGATGGGGTTGCGCTTGTGCGGCATGGCTGAGCTGCCCTTTTGGCCCTTACGGAACGGCTCCTCGGCCTCGAGCGTATCAGTCTTCTGCAGATTGCGGACCTCGGTAGCGATGCGCTCGCAGGTGGCTGCGGTGGTGGCGAGAACGCCGGCGAGATAGGCGTGATGGTCGCGGCTGATAACCTGCGTGGACAGCGGGTCGTGAACCAGGCCCAGGTGCTCGCAGACATACTCCTCGACGAACGGCTCGATGGAGCTGTACGTGCCGACAGCGCCCGAGATAGCACCGAAGGCAACATTCTTGCGGGCGTCCTCAAGAAGCTCCAGATGGCGCTTGAGCTCCACGGCACAAGAGCCACACTTCATGCCGAAGGTCATCGGCTCGGCATGGATGCCATGAGTACGGCCGGCGCAGAGAGTGTTGCGCTCCTCAAAGGCGCGACGCTTGCAGATCTCGCC
>RPYR01000223.1 GCA_008671285.1 Collinsella aerofaciens
AAACTCCTCGGTTAGCAAGCGATACGGCGGATGATCGGGCTCGCCGGGGTTTTCGCGTACAATCTCGTGCATAACGCCGATGGTCTTGAGCACATACTCCTTATGGATGGGATACTGACCAAAACGCGTCGCCGCAGTATACAGGCGATCGGTCGCGCGCGGAATTGAAACAATGCCGAGCGTCTTGCCAAACCAGTCAAAGTCGCCTTGCTTTTTAATGCGGAATTCCTCGCACGGCTTGCCGCCGTGCGCCTCCAGGTACTGATTCACGCGCGTATTCCATACGGTATCTGCCACCAGATGCGACCAAACGCCCAGCGTCAGATCGAGCAGCGACTGCGCCACGTCATCGGGCGCGAGCGAAAGCTCGCTAGCACCGGGACCGGCAACCGGCTCGGCATCCTTGTAGCGTTGGGGATAATGCACCCGATTGAGTCGCTCGCGCTCCTCGGCGATCGAGGTCGCGGCAGCCGGCGTACCAACAGACGCCCCTTTGAGCAGCGGCGCCACATAGGTATCCCAAAACTCATGCTCGCGCGGCTTAGGGATAGGCTCGGGCTTTGCAAAGTGCGTAATGCGGTACGGAATGGGATCGGCGATGCCAGGGACCATATAGCCCACGAAGATATCCGGAACCACGCAGCCAAACAAAAAGGCATTGCGGTCGCGCACGCTATTGGCAAGTGCACCGGTGCGCTCCAGCAAACGCTCCGTCTGAGCGATATGAATGTTCCAACTTGGCATAGCCACCCCCATAAAAAACCTGGATAACTATACCATCACGGCAAAGCCGCGCGGGCGGCTACGCACGCTCTACGCAGCAACTAGTCCGTAGTACCGCTTTCGGTTCCATACGACGGCGAAGGCGTCTCGACCACATGGTGATATCGATCGATATAGATTGCACGGGCACCCAGGCGTCGCACCAAATCCTGGTGATGCGTGCTCATCAAGACCGTCTTACCCGCCGCGACGTAGGCCAGCAAGAAGTTGACCACGATGTCGCATGAATCCTCGTCGAGCCCATTGGTGGGCTCATCGAGCACTAGGATATCGGGGTTCATCGATACAACTGCCGCCAGCGCCACACACTTCTTTTGCCCGCCCGAGAGCTGATAGGGAGAGGCGTCGGCAAGGTCGGCAACCTGGAACAGCCCCATGGCATCGCGCACGCGGCGCTCGAGCTCGTCTGCCGGCAGCCCCATCTGCGCGGGACCAAAAGCAACTTCCTCGCCCACCGTGGCGCAGAACAGCTGGGCATCGGCGTTTTGGAATACGAAGCCCACGCGCTGGTGGAACTTCTGAGCAGCAGCAGAATCCTTCAGATACGCCGCATCGACCACGTGCCCGTCAAACAGGTATGCCCCTGCGTCCGCGAGTTCAAGGCCGTTAATAAGACGCATAATCGTCGTCTTGCCGCAGCCGTTGGGACCGAGCAGGGCAACGAGTTCACCACGATCGACCTGCAGCGACACGCCATCGACAACCGTATGCCCCGCATAGGAGAACACCACGTCGCGCAGCTCGATGAGCGGAACGACCTCGGCGCCGCCCACACCGTTCGTGCCCGCCGCACTATTCATATCGATCGTCAAAACGTCGCCCTTCCCCATTTACATCCCCAGTCGGAACCAGCAGCGCCTACAGCACGGCGCACAACACTGTCAGCAGCGCCACGCCGGCCGCATAGGCCGCATCGCGCCAGCCAAACCTGGCGCGCGCGGGAGCCGGATACGCACCGGCAAAGCCGCGGCAAAGCATAGCCTCGTCCATCGCGCGGCTGCATTTCATCGCCTTGATAAAGGTCATGCCCATGATACCCGCGATCGAATCGGTACGCGAAAATCCCTCGGGCGCACGGCCAACGCTGCGCAGCATGACCGATTCGCACAGATCGTGCGCCGTACGACCCAGCACCTCGATGTGCTTGAGCGCCATATCAAACGTAAAGATAACTTCGTCGGGTAGATGCAGCATCTTGAGCGCCGCCGACATGCGGCTCCACGTGAGGGTCCACGAAACGCCCAGCACCAGCGACACATTAATGAAGGTCTTGAGCGCAATCTTGAGCATGGCGCCCGTAGCGGAAGCACCCAGCAGCAGGGCAGGCAGCGCCAAAACCACTGCGAGCCCCGCGGCGCCAAGCGCCGGCACAAAGGTCGCGCGCAGCCCGCGTACGGGACGCACGGCAACGAGCACCAGCGCAATGGCCGCCATCAACATGAGGTACAGCGGGCTCTGCGTCAGACACACGCACAGGACGCAAACGAATATCCCCACCAGGCGCACCGGAGCCGAAACGCAAGAAAGGGCGCGGTCGACCATCGACCCGCCCTCGTGCGCGCCTCCACCCAGGCGAACCCGCTCAAGCAGGCTCGCCAGGTGCAGGACGGTCTTTTGCATCACGCGATGACGAGCGCCCGTGGGCTCGTATCGCTCCTCGGCCGCAAGCCAGCTAGGCAGCTCGACCATCGCCATGGGCTCCGCTTTCCTTGACCGTCAGCGAGATCAGACGGAATGCGATGGTGAGCACCGCCACGCCAATCACGCCGGACAGGATATACATGGCAGCCTGACCGGCAAAGCCGAGACTCTGCTCCTCGGAATAGGCCTGCAGGTAATCACCCGTAGGCAGAGCGTCGGCAAAGGTCGGGGTGTCGAGACCGACCGAAGCCTGCAGGCTGTCGTCGCCAGCCTCCTGAACGGCGGTCGCGGCGCCCTCGGCGTCCCACTCACCCCAGGCGTCACCCGTGGCCAGCAGGCCCAGCGGCGTGGCCACGACAAGCACGGCAACCAAGATGAGCGTGGGGACCAGCGAGGTCTTCTTTGCAGCAGCGCCCTCGGCAGCAAGCTGTCCATCGGCGGCTTCGGGGCCGACGATAACGCTCGGCGCCGTCTTCTTGATAAAGCCGTAGATCGCGGCAGTCGCCACGCCCTCGACCACGCCGGCTACCAACATATGCGGAATCATCATGGCCGGAATGGCAATGGACAGCGGGAAGGGGCAGTACAGCGGAGCGCCCGAAGCATTCGTGAAAAGCATCGGCTGAATACCAAACTCGATTGCTGCGCACAGGGCCGCCAGGCACAGGCCGACCCAGCCGCTTACGATGGCCGAAACCGAGGTGCCCCAGCTCTTGTCGTGCAAACGGCTGTTAAGCGCGCGGAACACGATGGCTGCGGCAAACGGCAACACGAAGGCCATGTTAAAGCAGTTAGCGCCAAAGGACAGGATGCCGCCGTCGCCAAACAGCAGCGCTTGCAGCGCCAGCGCGACCGAAACCGCGATAGACGCGGCCTCGGGGCCCAGCAGCAGCGCGATGAGTGCGCCACCAACGGCGTGGCCAGTGGTGCCGCCGGGCAGCGGCACGTTGAACATCATAAGCAAGAAGGAAAATGCGGCGCAGATGCCCAGGAAAGCCATGTGCTCGCGATCGAGCGTGGCGCGCACCTTCTTGATACAGTGAACCCAGACGGGCACCATCGCCACCGCCATGACGGCATCGGTCTGCGGGGACAGATAATTATCTGGAATGTGCATGTACGCCTCCCGGTTATCGGCGCACGGAATTGCAACGCCGCTTGAATCACCTTTCCAGTGTTACGTAATGTCAGATTCGTAACACGCCGCGGGCTATCATAGCAAAACGGCGCACTGCCGACAAAGCAGCACGCCGTTATGTAATGCGCGTGTCATATATGCAGGCTCAACGGTGCCTTATACCGAAAACAGCAGTCACGTAAGACTCGGCGGCAGCCGACGCTGGCCTATATCCGGCGCAGGACCTAGCCGCGGACCTCGCCGTTTACGCCCTTGCACACCTTGGTAACGATCTTCTGGTGCGCCTTTTCGACCTCTTCGCTGGTAAGCGTGTGGTCGTCGGAGCGATACGTAAGCGCAAAGGCCATGGACTTCTTGCCCGCTCCGATGCGGATGGGATCGCGGTAGACGTCGAACAGACGCACATCCTCGAGCAGCTTGCCTCCGGCGCTGGTAATACGGCGCTCAAGATCCTCGCAGGTCACAGTGTTGTCGACCACGATAGCAAGGTCGTGCTCAACGGCCGGGTACTGCGAGAACTCACGGTAGTTCTCCTGGTTGCGGGCGCCCTTGATCAGCTTGTCCAGGTCGAGCTCAAAGGCAACGACAACCTCGTCAATGCCCATAGCCTCGCGCGCCTCGGGGTGAATCTCGCCAACCCAGCCCAGCACGGTACCGCCGGACAGAACCTCGGCGGCGCGCCCCGGCTGCAAGCAGGCATAGCCCTCGCCCTCGGCGGGACGGAGGCGCCCCTTCTAGATGCGCAGCTGAGCAAGCAGCTCCTCGCCAATGCCCTTGCCAAAGAAGAAGCGCAGCTTACGGTACTTCATGTTCCAGGACTGCTCGCTCCACTGGCCCGAGAGCACGCCCGCCACGGACTTGGTCTCCTTGGGCAGGCTGGCGTTCTCGCGACCGTGGAACAAGCTGCCGACCTCGTACAGATGCACGTTGGGCGTGCCGTGGGCCTCGTTGTAGGCCACAGACTGCAACAGGCCTGGCAACAGCGAGCGGCGCATCTCGGTCTGCTCGGCCACCAGCGGGTTCATGAGAACCACGGGGCAGCCGCGGCCCTCGGTGGACATGCCAATCTTCTCCAGGTCGCCCGGGGCGGCAAAGCCAAAGGTCGTGGTCTCGTTGAGGCCACAGGCGCGCAGGATCTCGCCGACCTTGCGGGTAAGCTTCTGCTCGCGGGTCAGGCCGCCGATGTGGTTCTTGGCAGCCGGGATGGTCGCCGTCACGCGACCCATACCCCATAGGCGCAGGACCTCCTCAATCAGGTCAATCTCGCGCGGCAGGTCGGGACGGAAGCTCGGCGGGGTGACCATGAAGTCCTCGCCGTCGCGCTCGACGGTGCAGCCCAGGCGGGTGAGCGAACGCTCGATAAAGTCGGGCTCGATGTCGGCACCGCAGATGGCACGCACGCGGGCCAGGCGCAGCTTAATGCTGTCGATGGTCTTGGGCGCGGGGAACACGTCCACATAGCCGGGAGCAACCTCGCCGCCGGCGATCTCCTCGATCAGCGCGCAGGTAACGTTGGCGACATCCACGCAGCCGGTCTCGTCGACCTGGCGCTCAAAGCGAATGGAGGCGTCGGAGATCAGCGACAGATCGCGGCTGGTGTGCGAGGTGCGACCGGCGTTGAAGCAGGCGCTCTCGACCATCACGTCGACGGTGTCGTCCTCGATCTCGGAATCCATGCCGCCCATTACGCCGGCCAGCGCCACGGGACGCTCGCCGTCGGTGATGAGGCCCATACCGGCGTCGAGCACGCGCTCCTCGCCGTCGAGCGTCGTGAACTTCTCGTCCTGCTGGGCGGCGCGAACCACCACACGACGGTGGTCATCGCGCTCGGCAAAGGTGTCCAGGTCAAAGGCGTGCAGCGGCTGACCGGTGAGCATCATCACATAGTTGGTGATGTCGACGATGTTGTTGTGCGGGCGCACGCCCAAGGCGTTAAGGCGCTTGACCATCCAGTCGGGCGACGGGCCGACCTTGACGTTGCGCACGATGCGGGCAACGTAGCGGTCGCACAGGCCCTCGTCGGCAATCTCGACCGAAAGCTCGTCGTCGGTCGCGCGGCCGGTCTCGGCCTTGATGGCGGGCAGCTCAACGTGGAAATCGCGGTCGAAGATGGCGCCGGTCTCGCGGGCCATGCCGATCATGGACAGGCAATCGGGACGGTTGGGCGTGATCTCGCAGTCGAGCACGGTGTCGCTCGAGCCCACGTACTCGGCAAACGGCATGCCGCAGGGCGTATCCTCGGGCAGGATCATGATGCCGGAGTGGTCGCCGCCCAAGCCGAGCTCGCGCGCGGAGCAGTTCATGCCCATGGACACGACGCCGCGAAGCTTGCTCTTCTTGATCTTGACGTCGCCGGGCAGGACAGCGCCGATCATGGCCGTGACGATGTGGTCGCCGGCCTCGAAGTTCTGCGCGCCGCAGACGATCTGCAGCGGAGCGGGATTGCCGTCGGCGTCGAGATTCTTGTCGCCCACATCGACCGAGCACACATACATGTGGTCGCTATCGGGGTGCGGGATCTTGGTGAGCACCTTGGCGGTCACCACGTGGTCGAAGGACTCGCCCACGGTGTCGATCGCCTCGACCTCGGTGCCGGTACGGATATATTCGTCCGAAAGGGTCTTGGGATCCTCCGGAATATCGATCATGGTCTTGAGCCAGTCGTAAGAAACGCGCATCTAACTGGTCTCCTTTCATAAATGCGGCTTTGAGCCGGAAACTGCAACTAAGAAGAAAGCGTTCTAGAACTGGTTCAAGAACCTCATGTCACCAGTCATCAACGTGCGCAGGTCGGGCAGGTCGTAGCGCAGTGCCGCGACGCGCTCGGCGCCAATACCAAAGGCGAAGCCGGTGTACTTCTCGGGGTCGATGCCGCAGTTGATCAGGACGTTGGGGTCGACCATGCCGCAGCCCAGGATCTCGATCCAGCCGCTGTGCTTGCAGAAGTTGCAGCCCTTGCCGCCGCACACGTGGCAGCTCACGTCCACCTCGCAGGAAGGCTCGGTGAAGGGGAAGAAGTGCGGGCGATAGCGCGTCTTGCGATCCTCGCCAAACATGCACTTAACAAAGTAGTCGAGCGTGCCCTTAAGATCGCCAAAGGTGATACCCTCGTCGACGACCAGGCCCTCGATCTGGTTGAACTGCGGCAGGTGGCAGGCGTCGGCCGTGTCGGGACGGTAGACGGTGCCCGGGCAGATCATGTAGATAGGCGGCTTCTGCGACTCCATGGTGTGGATCTGCACGCCCGAGGTCTGGGTGCGCAGCAGCACGTCGGATTCGCCGTGAGCGTGAGCCTCGGGATGCGCGACGCTGCCGGGGTTGTTGTCGACCACATAGAACGTGTCGCGAGCCGAGCGGCTCGGGTGATCCATGGGCGCGTTGAGCGCGGTGAAGTTGTAGTAGGAGGTATCGACCATGGGGCCGGACTCGACGGTGTAGCCGATGCCGCAGAAGATGTCCTCGGCCTCCTCGATGATCTGCTTGATCAGGTGCTGGTGACCGATCTGCGGACGGATGCCCGGCAGCGTGATGTCGACGGCCTCGTGCTCGAGTGTGTGCTTGAGGGCGGCGGCCTTCATCTCGGTGGTGCGCTCGTCGAGCATGCCCTCGATCAGCTGGCGCATCTCGTTGGCGCGTTTGCCCATCATGGGACGATCCTCGGGAGCGAGCTTGCCCATCATGCGCATCAGGCCGGTGATACGGCCCTTGCGGCCGAGCAGCTCAACGCGCGCGGCCTCGAGCTTGGCGGCGTCGTCAGCGCTAGTGACGAGCTCCTTGGCCTCTTCCTCGAGTTTGACCAGATCATCAATCAGACTCATGTCTTCCCTTTCGTCTCTCGCACATCCGCGCTCCGGGACGGCTGACGCCGCCCGATGTTGCGGATGCGCGGCCCGGTTCGGTAACAAAAAAACCGCCCTCGGGCATGTACATTGCCCAAGGACGGTTGAATTCCGCGGTACCACCTTGTTTGACCCGGCGGATGTCTGGCCCGCCGCGCCCACTCTGTGCCTCTTGTCGCGAGGCTCACGGCTTCCCTACTGGGACTTTGCTGCCACTGGCCGCGTGCCCGTTGAGGTCGCTGCTCGGGAGTGAACGCTTGGCCCTTGCCACCGCAGGAAGGCTTGCAGCCCATGACCTTCCCTCTCTTGCCGGCGACGCGGCGGGCAAAACCCTCTCCGTCAACGCATTGGGCTATAGGATAACACATTTCGCGAGCGCATCGCCGCGTTCCGTTTTGTTCGCGCTGGGTACAAGGCAGGTAGCTGTGCAAACTGGCCGCGCACCCGCCTGCGGCGCTCGGCCTGCAAGATTAAGGATACGGTATGGGAAAGAAACTCGATAAGAAGGCCAAGTCCGCCGTGGCAAAGGCCGCCAAGGGCGTCAAGGCCGCTAAAGTCGACAAGGCCGTCAAAAAGTTCCGCAAACTCGAGGGCAAGCTGTGGACTCGCGAGTACCTGCTCAAGATTGCCGAGTTCGATGGAGCGACGATTGCTCCTGCCAACGGCGCTGCCGCCCGTGCCGACGCCATGGGCACGCTTGCCGGCGAGCATCACAAGCTGCTGACCAGCGAGAAGTCCGTTGAGCTCGTACGCTCGTTAGCGCGCGAGACGGTTGCAGGCGGACACGTAGACGACCCGCAGCTGCTCGACGAGATTCGCGTGCTCGGCCGCGACCAGCGCGAGGCAAGCGTTATTCCTACCGAGGAGGCCGAGGCCTGGACCAGGCTCACCTGCGAGGCCGACGCCGTGTGGCATAAGGCCAAGACGGCCAACGACTGGGCGAGCTTTGAGCCCTATGTGGATAGAATCGTCGCCCAACTTAAGCATCAGGCCGAACTCATGGACCCCAAGCGCGACCCATACGACGTTTGGCTCGACCAGTACGAGCGCGGCCTTTCCGCCAAGAGCTTCGACGCGTTTTGCGAGGAGGTCAAGGCCACGGTCGTGCCGCTCGTGCACGCCATCGGCGAGCGCGGCCAGCAGCCCGATGCCGACTTTTTGCACGCCCGCGTGCCCGAGGCCGCCCAGCGCGCCATGAGCTTCGACCTGATGAAGCTCGTCGGCCTGAACCTGGACGACACCACGCTTGCCTTTACCGAGCACCCGTTTAGCGAGGGCTTTGCCGTGGGTGACGCGCGCATCGCGACACACATCTACGAGGACGATTGCATCTCCAACGTCTACAGCATCATCCACGAGGCGGGGCACACCATGTACGAGCTGGGCGTCAATCCCGCCTATGCGCGCACCTGCCTGGAGGGCGGCACCTCCATGGGCATCCACGAGAGCCAGAGCCGCTTCTTTGAGAACACCGTGGGCCGCAGCCGTGCCTTTATGGGACCGCTGCTCGAGGTGCTGCGCCGCCACGCACCCGAGGTCTACGGCGACGTCGACGAGGACACGCTCTACCACGCCGTGAACATCGCGCAGCCTTCGCTGATCCGCACCGAGGCCGACGAGCTCACCTATCCGCTGCACGTTATGGTGCGCTACGAGATCGAGCGCATGCTGTTTGCCGGCGAGGCCACGGCCAAGGACATCCCCGCGCTTTGGAATCGCTTTATGGATGAGTACCTGGGCATTCCCGTTCCCGACGACACGCACGGCTGCCTACAGGATACGCACTGGAGCGGCGGCTCGTTTGGCTACTTCCCCACGTATGCGCTGGGCAGTGCCTACGATGCCATGTTTGTGCCGGCCATGTGCCGCGACGGTGTCGACCTTACCGGCGCCTGCGCGAGCGGCGACCTGACACCTGTCCGCGCCTGGCTGGGCGAGCACATTTGGCAGTGGGGCCGCGCCAAGGACGCGCCGGAGCTCATCAAGGGCGCGTGCGGCATGGCGTTCGATGCCCGCTACTACTGCAGCTACCTGCAGGACAAGTTCACCACGCTCTACGAACTGTAAGGCATAACCGACACGCCAACGCAAAGGGGACGCCGCGGAACCAATCCGCGGCGCCCCCTTTCCACCTAGTTGTTTAAGAACGTCCCCAATGACTACCTTACAGAGCTTCCAGCGCCGCGGCGATGCGCTTCATGGCGACGTCGGCAGCTGCCTGGTCGGGAGCTTCGGCCAAAACGCGAATCACCGACTCGGTTCCACTCTTGCGCACCAGCACGCGGCCCTCGCCCGCCAGCGACGCCTCGGCCTCGGCGATGGCGGCTTGCACGCCCATGTTGCCCAGCGCGGCATCTTTATCCGCCACGCGTACAGCAACCTGAGCCTGCGGCAGTAGCTTGCACGGAGCCGTGAGCTGCGAGAGCGTCTCGCGCTCGGCACGAATCACTTCCATCACGCGCAGCGAGGTCATAATGCCGTCGCCCGTGCGCTCGATATCACCAAAGATCGTGTGG
>RPYR01000150.1 GCA_008671285.1 Collinsella aerofaciens
GAAAGGCCCGAGTTGGCAATCGGCCCCAGCCCGCGCCACGTGGTGCCGCATGGCTCAAACACCTGCTCGACCAGCTGGCGCGCCACGGGGTTGCCGTCTGCGTTGACGCCACGGCGGTAGGCGTTGTCGATCGCGGGCCTGTCCTCGACAACCATCTGGACCAGCATGCAGATGCCTTGCAGGATATCGACCGGTTCAAATCCCGTGACCACGCCCGGGGTATCGAACTCGTCGACCAAAAAGCTAAAAGGCGCCAAGCCCGTGATGGTGGCGACGTGCCCCGGCAGGATAAATCCGTCGATGGCGGTCTCGGGATCGTTGGCGATGGCGCGCAACGCCGGCGGCGTGGTCTTGTGGGCACAATAGACCGAGAAGTTCTGGAGCCCGCGTGCATCGGCCTCCAAAATGGCGGCGGCGATGGTGGGCGTCGTAGTCTCAAAGCCCACGCCCATAAAAATGACCGGGCGATCGAGGTTTTGCTCGGCAATGTCGAGCGCGTCGAGCGGGGAGTACACAATGCGAATATCGCGCCCCGCCGCCTTTTGCGCGGCGAGCGAGGTAGACGACCCGGGCACGCGCATCATGTCGCCAAAGGTGGTGATGATGGCGTCGTCTATGTTGGCGAGCGCGATTGCGTGGTCGATGTCGCGGTTGGCGGTGACGCAGACGGGGCAGCCCGGGCCGCTCAGTAGCTTGAGCCCGGCCGGCATAATGGAGCGAAAGCCATAGCGCCCGATGCTCACGGTGTGCGTGCCGCAGACTTCCATAAGGTTGATGGCGCGGTCGCCGACAAGCTCATGAATGCGCTCGATGAGCTCGCGAGCCAGCTTGGGATCGCGGAATGCCGAGAAATCGATACCGGAGCGCGCCGGCTGCTCGGGCGCCACTAGTAAGCCTCCGCCGGGTTGGTGGTCAGCTGGTCTTCTTCGACCAGCTCGGACATGGCATTAACAAGCTCGAGCGTTTCCTGTGCTTCCTGCTCGTCGACAATCTGGATGCCAAAGCCGGCGTGTACGAGAATATAGTCGCCAACCTGCGCCGTCGGCACGAGTCGCAGCGACACGGGGCGCTCGATGCCCATCATGTCGACGGTGGCCTTGAGGTCGTCGTCGCGTTTGACTACTTTACCGGGAACGGCAAGGCACATATTGTTCCCCTTTTATACGCTTTGCGCTGGACGGGCGCTCAATAATCCATCAGTTGATGGTAGCGCTCGCGGGCGCTGCGGGCAAACGCGCTACACCTGTGAGACGGCGGCTTGCGGGCTGGCCGAACAGCCTACTGCGATGCAACCTGCGCAAGACGAGCGCTTGCGACTGCCGCCTGACCGTAGGCGATGCAGCCGTCGTTAACGGGCACGGTTTGGGGAATCAAGACAGTGAGACCCATGCTTTTGAGCTCGCGGGTGAGGAGCTGGAGCAAAAGTCGGTTCATGAACACGCCGCCCGAGAGCGCGACGGTATCGATGCCTTCGCGCGCGCAGATTTCGCGTGCGATTCGTGCCGAAGAGCGCGCGATGGCGATATGGAAGTCGAGCGCGAGCCTGTAGGCCGCAGTGCCGGCCCTGGTTCCCTCCAAAAGCGCCTCAATAAGCGATCTGGAGTTTAGAACATGGCAGGCGTCCGGACGGGATGATTCGGTTACGGAAAAGCCGGCTATATTGCCGGCGGGGCAGGCACTTTCACTGCTGAGTGCGCGCCAGGCGGCAGCCTCAAGCTCGATGGCGGGTTCGCCCTCGTAGGTTGCCTTGTCGCAGATGCCCAGAATTGCTGCCGCGGCATCAAAGAGACGCCCCATGCTGCTGGTACGCGGGCTGTTGATGCCGCGCTCGATCATGGTGGCTGTCACGCTGCGCGTTTGTTCGTCGAGGCTGTCCAAAAGCCGAGCGGCACCTGGGTGCTCGAGCAGGCCGAGCTCACTGAGCAGGGCGAAGGCGTTGCGGCGGGCGTCGCGCACGGAGGCCGCCCCACCGGGGAGCGCCCAGGTGCGCAAATGCGCGGCGCGCTCAAAGCCGCCAAGGCTGGCAACAAGAAACTCGCCGCCCCAAATGGTCCCATCGGTGCCGGCGCCGGTGCCGTCAAAGGCGATGCCAAGGACACGCGCGTCGGTTGTAAGCTGGCCCGCGGCGATGGCTTCGGCCATTACGCTCGCGATATGCGCATGATGGTGCTGCACCTCGACGAGCGGCAGATTGCATTTTCGCGCCTGCTCGCGCGCCCACTGGCCCGATAGATAGCTGGGGTGTAAATCGCAGGCCAAGGCGGCGGGCGCCAAATCAAAGAGATCTTCCAAGCGCGTGCGCGCAGCGTTCCAGGCATCGAAGGTCCCGCCGTTTTCAACATCGCCGATATGCTGCGACACAAAACAGGTTGCCTCGCCGTTCGTCCCTTCACGCGTGAGCGCAATCGTGGCCTTTTGTTGTGGCCCGCAGGCGAGCACGCAGGACGGAGCGCGGTCGAGCGCCGGCAACGGCAGCGGCTGGGGTGCATATCCGCGAGCGCGGCGAACGGGCATAACGGCGCCGTTGACCACGCGCACCACGGAATCGTCATAGCGCGAGAGAATCGCGCGATCGTTGCCGAGCAACGCGTCGGCGATGCCGGCGGCAACGAGGTGTTCCCAGGCAAGGTCGTCGTCGGTCTCGATGGGTTCTTCGCTTAGGTTTCCGCTGGTCATGACGAGCGCGTGCATACCGCAGGCTTCTGCCGCGGCAAGCAACAGATGTTGAAGCGGCGTATAGGGGAGCATGACGCCGAGCTCAGGAAGGTCGCGCGCGACGGACGGCGCGAGCGCGAGGGCGTCGGGGGAACTGCCGTTGCCCTCGTCAACAGTGCGCCGGCGCAGCAGCACAATGGGGCGGATGCTGCCGGCGAGCAGATCGCGTTCAGCATCGTCGATATGACACAGGCGCTCGGTATCAGCAAGACTGCGCACCATGACGGCAAGCGGCTTATTGCTGCGACGCTTGCGACGGCGCAGCTCGGCCACCGCCTGCTCGTTGGCAGCGTCACAGGATAGATGGAATCCGCCCAGGCCCTTGATGGCGACGATGCCACCGCTGGCCAGCAGCTCAACGCAGCGCTCGATGATAGCGTCGCTGGCCTCGCGTGTGGTGCCGACGGTCGGTGTCGCGGACGAATTCCCGCACGCATTGCCGTTTACAGCCTCGCGCCACGTAATATGCGGCCCGCAATCAAAGCAGGCATCGGGTTGCGCGTGAAAACGCCGGTCGAGTGGGTCGGCATACTCCGCGGCGCACTTGGGACACATGGGAAAACAATCCATCGAGGTGGCCGCTCGATCGTAAGGCAGCGAGCGGATGATGGTAAAGCGTGGGCCGCAGTTAGTGCAGTTGATAAAGGGGTAGTGATAGCGTCGGTCGGCGGGATCGAACAACTCGCGCAGGCAATCGTCACAGGTGGCGATATCGGGCGAGACGAGCGTCGTGTGTGCGGTCTGGTCCTGCGACGCCACAATGTGAAAGCCCTGCTCATCGGCAGCGCTCCAGCCGCCAGGCTCCAAATCCGCAATATCGACTCGCTCAACGCGAGCTGCCGCAGGCGCATGCTCAGAAAGCGCGGCAACAAAAGCATCGAGCGCATCGGCCGGAGCGTGCGCCTCGATATGCACGCCGTCGCCCGCATTGAGCACCCATCCGCAAATGCCATGCGTCATGGCCTCGCGATACACAAACGGTCGCATGCCAACGCCCTGCACAATGCCCGTTACATGGATATGCGCATGTCGCATGCGACCCTCCTTCGTTGAAATGTGTGCTGTTACAGCCCCAGGCTCTGCTTGGTGGCGGCGCACGTGAGCTCGCCGTGCTTAACGCCGCGCAGGCCCAGCAGGCGATCGGCTAGTTCGTAGACGCGCTCGCCGCGACCCTTGAGCGCCAGAATCTCCAAGCAGTTGTGGTGATCCAGATGCACGTGCATGGTCGATACGATCTCGTCGGTGTAGTCGTGCTGCACTTCGTCCAGACGGCGCGTCAGGTCGCCGGTATGGTGGTCGTAGATCATGGTGAGCGACCCGATAACATGCTCATCGGGCGTGCGCATCTGCTCCTTGGCGATCGAGGCGCGAATCAGGTCGCGCACGGCCTCGGAGCGGTTGGCCACGTCGCCGCGGCGCGCGATCTGTTCGTCAAAACGGCGCAGCAGGTCGTCCGGTGCGGTAACCGAAAAGCGGACCAGCTCGGAGCCGGAGCCACTACAGTGGCAACCCGCGTCACCGTCCGCCCCGTGCAGATGCTCGTGCTCGTACCCGCAGCCGTGCTCGTGTTCGGTCACCTTACACCAGCTTCACGGAGCCGACGGAGTTGTGGTCGGCCTCGATGGCTTCCTCGTAGCCCTCGAGTGCGTCATGGGCCTCGTGCAGCGCGGCCATGGCGGCCTCGAGCTTGGCGCCGATGCGCTCCATGTCAAAATTCTCGGTCGCATGCAGCAGCTGATGGCTCCACTCGTGAGCGAGCTCGATGGTGTCGTCGACCTGCTTGACGCTCATGGCAAGCTGGCTCATGTTCATTCCAACATCATGCATGGGAAATCTCCTTTTGTATGGGGCGGTTCAGTGGTTCAGATTTTACTACGCCCGCTCTGCGCGCAGTTGCATAAGAAAACGGGTACGAGTCTGTGCGACCCGCACCCGTTCACTGGGGGCTGTTTGTGACTACCATACTATCCGTGGTTGCACTCGGTGCATCCGGCAGTCCGGCGAGCGGTGCAAAACCGCTCATGGACGGCGGGTAAGTAACAAGCGTATTACAGATGCTTCTCCAGCAGCGCCTGCAGCCTCGCCTTGGGCAGAGCGCCAACCGAGCGGTCAATCTCCTCGCCGTTCTTAAACACAATCAGCGTGGGGATGCTCATGACGCCATACTTCATGGCCAGGTCCTGGTTGTCGTCGACGTTGCACTTGGCAACGGCGAGCTTGCCCGCCAGTTCATCGGCAACCTCGTCAACGATGGGCGAGAGGGATCGACAGGGCCCGCACCACGGTGCCCAAAAATCGACCAGAACGGGCAGACTGTCGTTAACGATGGAATCGAAGTTCTCGGGGGTAATCTGATTAATGTCAGCCATGGTGACCTCCATAATGCGACGCGGCTCGGCCGCGTAAAACTCAGTACGACCGTGCTTATACCCAGCCGCCCGCAAAGCAACCACTCGCGGGCAGCTCTTTTATATAATGGTGGGCACGCAAACGATTGGAGAGCGCATGCCCACGTCACAAAGCCAGAAAAAAGAAGCCATCGCCCAGGCGACCGAGCAGGAGCTCGCATCGCTCGCGGGTCGTGGCGTGCGTATCGCGGGCAACGCGTGCTCGCCGATCGTGCTGGTCAAAGGCGATCTGGACGAGGCCGAGCGTTCGGGTGGCGAGCTTGCCGCCGGCCCGGATGGCGCGGCGTTGCGCAAGGCGCTGGGGGCCATCGGCTACGCGCCCGAGGATTTTTGCGTGCTGGCAAGCGGCGCCGGCGTGGGTGATGTGACGGGCGCGGTGGGCGAGACTCTGCCGTGCGAGCTGTTCCGCGAGGCGCTCGAGGCCTTGGACCCCGAGGCGGTCCTGCTGCTGGACGATCGCGCGGCCGATACCA
>RPYR01000177.1 GCA_008671285.1 Collinsella aerofaciens
GCCTGCTCAAGCTTCTTCTTGCTCTTGGACTTGCCGCGCTTGGTCTTCTTCTTAACCTTAAAGGCCGCAGGATCGCGCTCGGGGTCAACCGCGGGCGGATTGGGGCCCACATGCAGGTCGCCGGCCTCGTAGATGTCGGCGGTCTTGTCCATGAGCTTCTCGATCTCGTAGAACTCGTCGACATCCTGCTCGGTCACAAACGTGATGGCCCAGCCCAGCTCGCCGGCGCGGCCCGTGCGGCCAATGCGGTGGATGTAGTCGGTCGGCTCGGCCGGCACGTCAAAGTTCACGACGTAGCGCACGTCGCTAATGTCGATGCCGCGGGCAAGCACGTCGGTTGCCACCAGCACGTCAACGGTACCGTCGCGGAAGGCCGAAAGGGCACGCTCGCGCTGGGCCTGGCTGCGGTTGCCGTGAATCGCGGCGGCCTTGATGCCCTTGCGCTCCAGACGACGGCAGCAGCTGTCGGCGCGGTGCTTGGTGCGCATAAAGACGATAGTGCGCTCCGGGCCCTCCTTCTTGAGGAACTCGGGCAGCAGGTTGTTTTTGGCCTCGATGGACACCGGGAACACAAACTGGTCGACGGTGTCGGCGGTCGACGTGGCCGGCGCGATCTCCACGCGGGCCGGGTCGCTCACCAGGTCGGTGATCTCGCCCACGGCCTCCTCGTCGAGCGTCGCCGAGAACAGCAGCGTCTGGCGCTCGGCCGGCGTCTCGCGCACAATGCGGCGGACGGCGGGCAAAAAGCCCATGTCGAGCATGCGGTCGGCCTCGTCGAGCACCAGGACCTTAACCTCGTCCAGGTGGCAGGCGCCCTGCTCGATCAGGTCGACCAGACGACCCGGCGTGGCAACTAGGATATCGCAACCGTACTTGAGTGCCGCGGTCTGCGGCTTGTAGCTCACGCCGCCCACGACGGTCACGGCAACGTGGCCCGTGACGTCGGCGATTTTGCTTGCGACCTCGTCGATCTGCTGGGCAAGCTCGCGCGTGGGGGTGATGACGAGCATCACGGGGCCACGGCCGTTGCCCTCGGGCTTTTTAGCACCGCGACGGCGGTTGCGGCCGCCACGCTCGCGCACGGGTTTGGGAGGAGCGATGTGCTCCAGATTGTTCATAGTCGGCAGCAAAAAGGCGGCCGTCTTGCCGGTGCCGGTCTGAGCGGCGGCAAGCAGGTCACGGCCCTCGAGCACTACGGGGATCGAGCCGGCCTGCACGGGCGTGGGCGCCGTGTAGCCCAGGTTCTCGATAGCACGGAGCATCTCGTCGGAGAGGCCCAGCTCGTCAAAGGCGGGCAGGCTCTCGGTAGCGGACTCGACGGCCTGGGCGGCATTGGCCTCATCGGCGGCATCGAAGGCAGCCTGGGTCATGGCCTCGCGGGTCTCGTCCAGAATCTCGGCGTCGGTGACGTCAGATACAGAATTACGCATATGTTGTTGTTCCTTATCTGCACGCGCAATGGGCACGGCGTGCGGCCGCGCGGGCGTGCTTGGTAGTGCGCTAATACATACAAAAACAGGTGCGCACAGAGAGGACGTTGCTCAGCACGCTGGCGATCGCTTTGGCAGCCCTATCACACGCCGTCCAGACGCAGCAGCTCTAAGCGATGGAGCAGATTCGCCGCCGGTTAGTATACCCGCACTCCGTATGCCCCCACGTAAACCACAGATGACGAGGCGGACGGGGCGGGCCTGGCTGATTGTCTCAATCTGTAACATCTACAGGGCAAATCTTCCTCTACGTGTTACAGATCGAGACAAACGGTCGACACGGTTCACAAACGTCTCAATCTGTAACAGTTAACGAGTAAAATCGGTCCTAATTGTTATAGATCAAGACAGAGGGGGATTTCCGTCCAGTCCAAACCAAATCTCTCGGTCTTCCTGCAATTTCGAACATGTGGCCTATAATGTTGCTTTGGTTACGCTATATATTGCGCAGCCATTTAATACGTCGCCCACCGGGGGCCATTAATTCCTATCGCCATATTGGCTAGGAAGCAATCAAAGGAGGTATCCGTGGCAGCAGAGACGCCTTGCTCGGTCCTCTATAACGATATTCGCTCGTTCGGCGGTCTTAAACATCTCGAGATCGCCCGAATGCTCATCAATGGAAACTCTTATCTCGGCAGTACCCTGCTCGAGAAATGTTCTTCCAACCGCTCGTATCTCACCCGTTACATCGTCCATCGCAAGCCTGACCAGTGCGCGCCCTCCATCTACAGCGACTTTACCGTCACCACGCTCAACCTTTCCTCGGCAATCTGCAGCAAGCTCGGCGGCGGCGAGTCCGCCTATCGGGCAATCGCCGAGCACTATCACGGTCCGGCCGCCAACGAAATGATGTCGGCTCTCGCCAGCTACAAGCTGGACAGCCGCCTATATGCAAATGCCCTCAATCGCATCGACAACTTTGACGGCAATGCCGTGCGCGAGAAAAGCACGCTTTACCTTATGCTCTTTGTGGCAACGGGGGCGCTCGCCGATCCCGTTCAGGGCGTGGCCACCGTCGAGCGCTTTTGCGACAGCAAGACGGGCGAGCACTTTGGCACCACCGAAACTACCGTCGGACGTGGCTTTATGAGCAGCCTGGAGCAGCCGCGCACCGTCGCCCCCAACCTCGGTCTGCTCAGAACCCATGCCGACAACTGCGCCGACATGCAAATCCATCCCCTCACACGCGATCCGCACGGCACCGTGATTGGTTCTTTGCCCAAAACCTCGCCCAGCATCACCGATGTGGGCGCCGACGCATCGCGCGAGCATCTTCGCATTTGGCTTGAGGGTGAGCACTGGTACGCCCAGGGCCTTGGATCGACCAACGGCACGATGCTCGAATCGGGTGCAGGCGGCGGCGATATTATGATTGAGCCGCCGCGCGACCAACGCGAGCCCGGCAAGATCTATCCCCCAGTGGAAATCGAAAACAGCGACAGGCTCCATCTGGGTCTCTACACGACATTCCTTGTCATTGTGGACTAGCGCGGACGGCGATCGAAAGACGGTCGCCGTCCGTCTTTCGTCTGCTACCTTCTGCGTCGTAAACGACAATGCTCACGTATACGCGCGGCAACCCATGCCAGACAAAGGAACGCCATGGATACTACCGATAGCGCCTATGGCGACAAACTCATCCGTCTTGACACGTTCGACACCGCCGTGGCGGTCGACCCCAGCGCCGAGGACGACGCCAAGCGTCGGTTTATGACGCTTATTCTCCAGACGGCCCACCGCAACAACGGCAACATCGGACACGTGCTGCGCGCGACCAACACGAGCGGCGAGGTCTTTGCCGTCAAGCTACTCAAGGACAACGCCATCCTTTCCGGCCAAGCCCCCGACCGCTCCGCCGAGCAATCGGCAGCGCACCTGGCCAGCACCGCCGCGCTGTTCGAGGAGTACCGTCATCTGTATACCGTCTCGCACCTGCGCGGATTTCCGCGCGTCTATGGCTACGGATCGTGCGAGGATGACCCTCTCATCCTCATGGAGTGGGTCGAGGGCACCTCGCTCAAGCAGGCGCTGCCCCTGCTTCCGCACGACGCCTCGGGCGGGCTGACCACCCAGATGGTCGCCGCCGTCGGAAACGCCGTGCTTCGCGCACTCCTGATGACCCAGGGGCTCGTGAATCCGGTCGTCCATCGCGACCTGTCGCCTGCCAATATCATGTTCCGCACCACCAGCCGAACGCTCGAGCAGCAGATTGCCGATTGCTCCTTTGACCCCTGCCTCATCGACATGGGCTCCGCGACCATGGCTCTCGGCGACGACACGATCACCCGGCGCGCCGACATCTGGCGTTTTGCCACGCCCGCATACGCCGCGCCCGAGATGCTCACGCAGGATATCGAAGGCATCGCGGCCCTTCGCCGTTCGCCGGCAATCGATGTCTACGCGCTTTCGAGCATTCTGTACCAGCTCTACAGCGGTCGCAAACCGTTTGACTTTGAGTCGACGGACGCCGCTGCAACCGGCTCGTTCTATCTCGTAAAGACCAAGACCAAGCCGACACCGCTCGAGCCGCGCTGCGAGGGCGATGAAGCGCTCGCCCAAATCATCATGAAGGGTCTCTCAGTCGAGCAATGCGATCGCCCTACCGAGCAGCAGATGCTCGAGGTGCTCTCGACATACCTCACCGACGCCGAATCCGAGGGCCGCGAGGGCGCAGGCAGTGACGCCGCAATCGACATCGACTCCGGTACGCACCTTAAGGTCGACGTCGCCGGCGAGCGCGCGCGAGAGATTCTGGAGCAGGCCCGACACGATGCCATGACCCGCCGCCGCTTTATTATCGGTGGCGTCGTTGCAGCCGTTGCGGGGCTCAGCGTCATTGGGGCGGCAACCCATGGCTTTGGCATCCCCGACTACCTCGATGGCATCCGCAGCTCTCTTGACGACTACACCTGGGATCAGCTGCAGGAGATTTCGCTCAAGATTAAGGCCGCCGAGACCCGTAGCGAGGCACGCGAGATTGCCAAGCGCTACCACCTGCTCGATGCCGATGGGCATATCCCCTATCCGTGTACCAAGCGCGTGAAACTCACCAACGGGTTGGAGGTCGGCGCGCAGCTTGTGGGCATCCGTCACGATGAGCTTCTGGACGGGACGGGCAAGGCCGGGCTGACGTTTATGTTCGACGCAGGTATTGCCGAGCGCAACGCTGCGGCTGAACCGCCGAGCGCCGGCTGGGCAGATTGCGAGCTGCGAGAATGGCTCGACGGCGACGGCCTTAAGCTGCTGCCCAACGAGTTGCGCGCACTCATTAAAGGGGTCAAGAAGGTCTCGAACAATGTGGGCGCAGCCAACAGTGCATCGTGTCTGAGCGAGTTGCCCGCAACCCTTTGGCTGCCCGCCATGGTCGAGCTGTGCGGTACGCAACCGCCCGATTCGTTTGCCAAGGACTATCACTACCTGGCAGACATCTACAACAGCGAGGGCAAGGAGTACCAACTCTTCCGCGAGCTCAAGGTGAGCCCGTATTCCACGAACGAGGCGATGGTCCGTCAGTGGAAGGGCAAGGACACCTGCTGGTGGGAGCGCACGGTGAGCCCCGACTCATCGGAGACCGAAGGCACGCTCTACATAAACCGTGTGGGCCACGACGGCGACGCCTTTACGTACGCAACGCCTGCGGACAAGCCAAACAAACGAACCTGCGTGATCCCCGGATTCTGTATCTAGAGAGCGGGCGTCTTGCCGTGACGGGACCCCTCCCCGGCAATTGTCTCAATCTGTAACAGTTAGAGGTCATATTTCCCGCCAGATGTTACAGATTGAGACATTAAGTTTCCTGCCAACTGTTTGTCTTGATCTGTAACAAATACTCGTTAAAACGGGGTCTAGCTGTTACAGATCGAGACGTTAGTTTTCGGCTGAAATGTTTGTCTAAATCTGCAACAGCTATGGTTCAAAAACCGGTCCAGACGTTACAGATTGAGATGTTTGGCAGGGACGGCCCATCGGCCAACCAACCACCTTCATCTGTAATAAAAACTCATATATTTCTTTCTGTACTGGACACCCCCAGGGGGTATGGGTGTATAGTATCGGATGGTTAACATTTCCGACACTACGTCACAGAAAGGAGAAGCCATGGCTCAAGATAAGTTCGATGTGGGCGGCATGACGTGCGCCGCCTGCCAGGCGCACGTGGACCGTGCCGTGAGCAAGCTCGACGGCGTCCAAAGCGTCGCGGTCAACCTGCTCGCCGGTTCCATGATGGTCGACTATGACCCCGCGCAGGTCTCCCCCGACGATATCTGCAGCGCTGTCGATCGCGCTGGCTACTCGGCCTCGCCCGTCAGCACGGGCACCGACGCCGCCCAAAACGGCAGTACGCGAGCCAGGTCCGGCGCCGCCCATATGGAGTCGCCCACCAAAAAGCTGGAGGCCGCCGCCTCTGCCATGCGCACCCGCCTCATCGTCTCGATCGTATTCCTCATCCCACTGTTCTACATAGGCATGGGGCACATGCTCGGCTGGCCGCTGCCCGGCATCTTCACCGACCACACCCACAGCATGACGCTCGCACTCACCGAGCTCGTCCTGCTCATCCCCATCGTCTACGTCAACGACGCCTACTTTATCAACGGGTTTAAATCGCTCACGCACGGCGCGCCCACCATGGACGCCCTCATCGCCGTCGGCGCCACCGCGTCCATCGCCTGGTCGCTCTACGCCATGTTCATCATGGCCGACCAGCTAGCCGCGGGTCAGGTCCACGAGGCCATGATGACGAGCATGGACAACCTGTATTTTGAGAGCGCCGGCACGATCTTGTCGCTCGTCACCGTAGGCAAATATCTCGAGACACGCAGCAAATCCAAGACTGGCGGCGCCATCGAGGCGCTCATTGACCTGGCGCCCAAGACCGCGACCATCGTGGCCGTCGACGGTACCGAGACCACCGTCGATGTCGATGCCATTCTGCCCGGCCAGGTGCTGCGTGTGCGCCCCGGCGAGTCCATCCCTGTCGACGGCGTGGTACTCGAGGGCGCTTCGGCCGTGGACGAAAGTGCACTGACCGGCGAGTCCATCCCCGTGGAGAAGACCGCCGGCGCCACCGTCAACGCCGCCACCGTCAACCGCACCGGATCGTTTACCTTCCGCGCTACGCGTGTGGGCGCTGACACGTCGCTCTCCAAGATTATCCAGCTCGTTGAGGACGCCAATGCCACCAAGGCACCCATTGCTCGACTGGCCGACAAGGTCGCCGGCGTGTTCGTGCCCGTGGTATTCGTGATCTCGGCCGTGACCTTTGTGGTGTGGATGGCACTGACCAGCGACGTGAATGAGGCGCTTACCTCCGCCGTCGCCGTGCTGGTGATCAGCTGCCCGTGCGCGCTGGGCCTGGCCACGCCCGTCGCCATTATGGTCGGCACCGGCAAGGGCGCCGAGATGGGCATTCTGTTTAAGAGCGCCGAGGCGCTGGAGAATCTGCGCAGCGTGGGCACCGTGGTGCTCGATAAGACGGGCACGGTCACCCGCGGCAAGCCTGCCGTGACCGATATCGTAGTAGCCACGCGCACTGACGGCTCGCCCGCCATGAGCGAAAAGGCGCTGCTCAAGCTGGCCGCCGCGCTGGAACGCCAGAGCGAGCACCCGCTGGCCGAGACGATTATGGCCGAGTGCGAGACACGCGGGATCGTCGCGCGCATGGTCGAGGACTTTGCGGCCGTGCCCGGACGAGGCGTTACGGCGCGCGAAGGGCAAAACGCCATTGCAGCCGGCAACGTACGCCTGATGGACGAGCTGGGCGTTACCGTGCCCGCGGGTCTTGCCGAACAATTTGCCGCCGAGGGCAAGACGCCGCTGTTCTTTGCCAAGAACGGCGAGCTTGCCGGCACCATTGCCGTGGCTGACGAGGTCAAGGAGACGAGCGCCGGGGCCATCGCCGCGCTGCGCTCGCTTGGCGTCGACGTGCGCATGCTCACCGGCGACAACCGCGTCACCGCCGAAGCGATCGCCCGCCGCGTGGGGCTGAGCAGCGAACAGGTCATCGCCGACGTTCTCCCCGCCGACAAGGAACGCCACGTGCGCGAACTGCAGGATGCGGGCGGCAAGGTCGCCATGGTGGGCGACGGCATCAATGACTCCCCCGCCCTGGCGCGCGCCGACGTGGGCCTTGCCATCGGCACCGGCGCCGACATCGCCAAAGAAGGGGCAGATGTGGTGCTCATGCGCAGCGACCTCATGGACGTCGCCCGCGCCATCGAGCTGTCGCGCGCCACGATCCGCAACATCAAGCAGGACCTGTTCTGGGCACTGTTCTACAACGGCATCGGCATTCCGCTGGCGGCGGGCGTGTTCTTCCCGCTCACCGGATGGCAACTCTCGCCGATGTTTGGCGCCGCGGCCATGAGCCTGTCGAGCGTGTGCGTCGTGTCCAATGCCCTGCGTTTGAAATCCTTTAAGCCTAAAGTGGCAAAATAGGCTCACCATTAAGTCCATTTAGAACGGGTTTTCCAAGTGCCCGAGATTGACCTGAAAGAGGAGCGACGCGTACTTTGGTACGCGAGCGACGGTTTGAAGGTCAAGGTCGGGTGCCTGGGAAAGCCGACACAACAGAGAGGAATACCCATGCGTTTCACAATTAAGACTTCCGGCCTTATGTGCGGCCACTGCGACGCCACCGTCGAGACCGCGCTGCTCAACGTTGCGGGCGTAACCGACGCCGACGCCGACCACGAGACTCAGACCGTCCAGGTGGAGTGCGCCGACACCGTGACCCCCGAGCAGCTCGCCGCCGCTGTCGAGGGCGCCGGCGAGAAGTTCCACGCCCTTTCGGTGACCGCCGCATAACGACCCGCACGTACCCCCGACCAGAAACGAGGACCCGCCATGATGGCAGACCATAAATCGGTGACCCGCATGCTCAAGACGGCACGCGGCCAGATCGACGGCATCCTACGGATGGTCGAGGAGGACCGTTACTGCGTCGACATCTCCACGCAGCTCATGGCAACACAGGCGCTCCTCGCGCGCATCAACGCCGACGTGCTCAAGGCGCATATCGAGGGCTGCGTGACTTCGGCAATCGAATCGGGCGACGAGGACCTCAAAGCCGCCAAGCTCGCCGAGATCGAACGCGTCGTCGACAAGCTCTCCAAGTAATTGGGGCATTGGGGACAGACTTCTTTGCACCGTCTTGGTATTCCGGGGACAGGTATGTTTGCACCACATTGGTGCAGATTAACCTGTCCCCCTTGCTCTAAATCGGGTATAAAGGCGTGCAGCATATCGAACGAAAGGCAATTTGCATGAATGACTTTATGAAGGGTCGCAATGGTGCCGATGAGCTCACCATCGTGATGGGTTTTGCCGGCATCGTCATCGCGATGATCGGATCGATAGCCCGCATCCAGAGGCTCAGCTGGATCGCCATCGCCGTAATCGTGATTGGCGTGCTGCGCGGCCTGTCCAAAAATATCGACGCACGTCGCAAGGAGAACGAGGCCTTTGTCGCCACGACCGCCAATGTTCCCGGCTTGGGCAAGTTCGTCGCCAGCTTGGGCGGCGGAGCTGCAGCGGCCAACGCCTCGCGCGCAGCCGGTACTAGCAAGGAAGACTTTGAACGTGCCAAGCGCACAGCCAAGAAGATGTGGAAGGGCCGCAAGACCACGGCCTATCTCAAGTGCCCCAACTGCGGCCAGATGCTCTCCGTCCCCAAGGGCAAGGGCAAGATCCGCGTCACCTGCCCCAAGTGCCACGCCAAGATGGAGACGCGCTCCTAGCGCCCGCACGCGGGACAAATTAATCAGGTTTGTTTGTCCCAAATCTTAAGTATTTGTTCGATAAAAAAGCCGAGGCCTCGTGTTGAGACCTCGGCTTTTTGTATGCGGCAACGGAGCTGTCCCTTTGTCACATCTACGCCACGCCGTCGCGGGCGAGCTCCTCGGCCAACGCCTCGGCCGGCATGGCCATAATCGCGTCGAGCTCGTTATCAACCTCGGGAATGCGCTTCACCTTGAGCTTGCGTACCAGATCGCCGCGACACATCACGTGCATCGGCTCACGCAGAGCGCACAGGTCATCGAGCGGGTTCTCGCGCGTCACCAGGATATCGGCGGCCTTGCCGCACTCGATTGTGCCGGTCTCGCCGCCCAGCCCCAGCAGCTCGGCATTGACCTGCGTGGCCGTATGCAGTGCGAAGGCGTTGCTCACGCCGACATACTTGGCAAAATAGGCCACCTCACGCCACATGTCGTACTGCGTCACGAACGGGCAGCTCGAGTCCGTGCCCAGGCCCACCTTAACGCCAGCTTCCAGTGCCGCACGGGCGCTCTCGATAATGCCCGAGCACACGATGTCGCCGTTCTTCTTTTGCGTATCGGTCGAATGGGTCTTTTCCGGGTCGAGCAATACAAACGGCAGCGCCGGGCTGATAGTGCAGGTAACACTGGGCGCACGCCCCTCGAGCTGTGTTCCCGCGGCACCGCGATACAGCTCCAGGATCTCGGGGGTCATCGGAGCGCCGTGCTCGATTGTGTCGACGCCGGCCTCAAGCGCGGCCTTCACGCCCTCGGTACTCTCGACATGGGCCATAACCGGAAGGCCCATATCGTGCGCTGCCTTGCATGCCGCCGCGGCAACCTCCACCGGCATACGCAGCACACCCGGCTCGCCCACCTCGGTCGCGTCGAACACGCCGCCCGTTACGAACAGCTTAATGACGTCGGCACCGCGCGCATACAGGTCGCGCACCTGCTCGGCTGCCTCGGCGGGACTGTTGGCCACCTGGGCGAACAAGCCCGCACCATGGCCACCCGGCACCGTGACGCCCGTTCCCGGCGCCACCAGGCGAGGACCCTGATACTTGCCGGCATCGATAGCATCGCGCACGGCAAGATCCGCAAACAGCGGGTCGCCTGCACCGCGCACCGTGGTCACGCCACTTGCCAGCTGTTGCTGGGCGCTGCCCTTAAGAATATGGCGCACGATGGCGCGCCCCACGGGATTATCGAGCTTCTTCATCAGCGCGCCCGCATCGCCCGCCGAAACCGGCTTGCCCGAACCGCACAGATGCACATGCATATTGATGAGGCCTGGCATGAGATACGCACCTGCCAGGTCGATGACCTCGGCACCTGCAGGCGCCTGCGCCACAGCACTGGGCCCCATCCACGTGATGACACCGCGCTCAACGGCCACGGCCGTGTCGGGCTGCGGCTCCATATGTTCCGAACCGTCCAGAACGGTCGCATTGATAAACAACGTGGAACGATCGGCAGACGCCATATCGAGCTCCTCCCCCTCAGAAAACTTGAACATCTGTCCATTATTATCCAGTGTAGCCCGATTGCCACAGACATATCGGTTAACGGAGGGAAGAGGGGATGTGGGGGACGGAATACGTTGCAGTCCCACCCCAGCAACATCAGGGGAATGTCTCGATCTGTAACAGATACAGGGTTATTGGGCCCCTTGATGTTACAGATCGAGACATTCGGTCGACGTTTCACCGGTTTGTCTCGATCTGTAACAATTACGAACTCAAACAACTTCTAAACGTTACAGATCGAGACAAAACCTCTCAGCGCCCATACCACTGACGTCTCCACTCCTCAGCCAAATCGGGCCGTCGCGGAATACCCGCCAACCTCATCTTCTCAACCAGCTTCCCCGGATTCTTGAGCTCATCAAACGTAAACCGAAGCACCTTGTGCCCGAGCATTGTCAGATGAGACTCCCGTTGACGTTCTGCCACGAATGGGTCGACCGACTCCCGGCCCTCGCCGTTCTGCAAGGTGTACTTCACCTTTCCGTCGAGCTCGCCGATGACACACGTCCCGTCCTCGAGCCGCCAAAAATAGTCGACGCGAAACACCTGGCTCGGATCGAGCGGGTCGCGAAACTCCGCCTGCAGCTCCGGAACCGGAAAGCCGTACGCAATAAAGAACGCTCGGAACCGAGACTCGCCGCCGTTTTCGGACAGCCCGTCCGCATACGACGCAATCGCCTGTGCCCTGCGATACCCTCGCCTGCCCTCGCAATCGGCGCGGAGGCGCTCGCACAAATCCCCACGTGATACGCCCTTCGCCCGCAATGCAGAATCGGCGATCGCCAGACCATACGAAAACGGCGCACGCAGCAGACAATCCTCCACCGTGCGCCAAAACGACGTCACCCGCACGCCGTCGACGCGCTCAAGCGCTCCCGCCATCTGAGGACGCAACAACCTGCACCCGCTGCTCAACGTCACCGAACAACCCGTCTTAACAAGAAAACGCGGCCCGAGCAGATCATTCGGCACCTCCAGACCCCACAAAAGTGCCGCGTCATAACCCCAAAACGCCCAATCGGGATGAAATTCCGCAAGCCCTTTGATAGTCCTCAGCGCTCGCTCTGCAGGCGTCAATGCATCCCAATCATGCTGAAAACAGAACAGGTACGGCTCGGGCTCCGCGATATCGTCGGTTCCAACATGGCGTCGCAGCCACATGAGCTCGGTATTGTCATGCGTTGCGAGCAGCGCACCTTGCTTGGCCGTCTCCGTGAGCCGCGCGAGCATCCTATTCCGCGCCAACGTGTTGCGAGTCGCATGTTTGTGTTTGAGAACGGTATTAGACACTTTCATCACCACCACGTCAGACAAATGGACCATCGTCACCGTTGCCTCCGCTGGCAAATGTCTTGATCTGTAACAGGAAGACAGTCTTTGAGCCTCTAGTTGTTACAGAACAAGATCTTTCGGCAGCCGCCAACCTTCCGTCTCAATCTGTAACAGGTAGGTCGAATTTGGGCCTGTAGATGTTACAGATTGAGACATTCCCCCAACCAGGTGCCAAACGTCTCGGTCTGTAACAGTTAGACGTTCTCCAGGCCCCCAAACGTTACAGATTTAGACAAACCAGCGGCGCCCAAGCATTCGTCTCGATCTGTAACAGGTAGACCGGTTTTTTGTCCCTAAACGTTACAGATCGAGACATAAAAGGCAGAAGGCAAGACAGGCGACAGCTGCCCATCCCCTACTCCCACTCCTGCTCGTAGATATTAAGCGACTTCACGTACCGCCCCTGGGCGCCCATGATGTCGCGGACCAGACGCAAGAAGAAGCTGATGCACGAGGTGTCAAAGCCGTCCTGCAGGTCCTCCGGATGCACCGCGCCCGGCCCGTCGACCGCCGTATCGCTCAGCCGCGCGATGTCATACAGGTAGAGCTGTCCCGCCGTCAGCCAGACATCGTCGACGCAGGCGAGGCGCACCGCAATCGCCCCGTCGCTCCAATGCTCCTTTTGCACGATATGCGGGTCGTAGACATCAAAGCGACAGCCGGTGCGCGTGTCCTTCAGCGCGACCATACCAGTCGCAGGATCCTTGTCCAAAATGCCAAAGCGCGAGAAATACTGCGTGTCGCGTACCTGCTCGAGCCGCTTGAGCGAGGCAGGCGAAAGCGATGCCGGCGGCTCGTCAACATACAGCTCGAGCAGCGTCTTGTCATGGCGATAGGGACGCTCGAAGAGCAGCCAATCGGTAAATGCCATGTTGTAGGCCATGATTTCGTTTTGAGAAGGTTCCTCGCAATAGCTGAGCCACGGATCGACGATAATCTCGAACTGTTCGCGCGTCGGCTCCAAAAACTGGAACTTCCGCAGCATCCAAAAATGGGCCATGTCGGCAATATCGTTGCCGACGGCTTCGGCCAGCTGCGCTCGATCTAAAGCGTGGTCAGTCATGGCATCCTCCTCAAACTGATGGACCTCAATTTGAGCTTACGAGGAGGGTGGGCAGCCACGACCAGCGCGGGCAAAATAGGCCTCCGGCTGCAAACCAGATGCTGACCAAACACTTGACGAAAAGCTTGACCGAAAATGCGCACCGCAACAAAACAGCAGGTAAACATAGACAGCCAACCCGCCCTTTTGAGCCAGATACCCACAGCCACCACAGAAACAACAGGTGACCACAGCCCAAGAAGTCGACAAATGAACACTCGCGCGTCGACAAACGGGCAAATCGCTCGCAAAGAGTGTCCCCAACGACTAGACAAAAAATGACTAGTCATTGGGGACGTTCTTAAATAACTACTTTACAGCTCCAGCGCATCGGCGACTTCGGCCGCGCAGGCCAGGGCATCGGCCATGGCGTTCACCACGAGCGAGCTGCCGTTGCGAGCGTCACCGGCAACATACACCGGCGCGGCATCCGCGGCGACACCCTCCGTGCGAGCCGCGAGATGCGAGCCCCCGGCAGCCATCACCGGCAGCGGACGACCAGCGGTGGCAACAGGCACGCCAACGGCGTCGAACACGCCATGCTCGGGACCCGTAAAGCCGCAGGCGATGAGCACCAGCTGGGCCGGCACCTCGTGCTCGGAGCCCGCGATGCGCTCGGACTTGCCAGCCGACCAATCCAGATCGACCACGCGCAGGCCCGCGGCCGCGCCCTTCTTGTCCAACAGTACCTCGAGCGTATCCACACCCCAAGCGCGCATCTCGCCGCCCATGGCAGCGATGGCCTCCTGCTGGCCGTAATCGGTCTTCTTTACGTTGGGCCACTGCGGCCAGGGGTTGCTCGCCGCGCGCGCATCAGGCGCCGCCGGCAAGAACTCAAACTGGCGCACGCTGCGCGCACCCTGACGTACCGCGGTGCCCACGCAGTCGTTACCGGTATCGCCGCCGCCAATGACCACAACGTCCAGGCCGCGCGCGTTCACCGCGGGCTCGCCGCCATCGAGCACCGAGACGGTCGAAGCCGTCAGATAGTCCACGGCATACACCACGCCGGGCGCATCGATGTTCGCAGCCGAAAGCCCACGCGGGGCGCGGGCACCAGCAGCCACCACGACGGCGTCAAAGCCATCGAGCTTGGCAGCAACCTTAGGATCGCTCACGTCGGCACCCAGCTCGAACGCAATGCCCAGCTCGCGCATAAGCGCCACGCGACGCTCGACCACGGACTTCTCGAGCTTCATGTTGGGAATGCCGTACATGAGCAGGCCGCCCGGACGGTCGTCACGCTCAAACACCGTCACGCGAGCGCCACGACGGGCGAGCTCCCATGCAGCCACCAAACCAGCAGGACCGGAGCCCACCACGGCAACCGTGGGTGCGTCCTCCCCTGCCGGCTCAAAGCGGCGCGGGCCGCCGTTTGCCCATTCGTGGTCGCTGATCGCGCGCTCGTTATCGTGAATCGTCGTGGGCTGACCGTCGACCGAACCTAGGTTGCACGCGGCCTCGCACAGCGCCGGGCACACACGGCTCGTAAACTCGGGCATGGGCGAGGTGAGCGACAGACGCTCGGCAGCCTCGTCCCAGTGGCCGCGGTACACCAGCTCATTCCACTCGGGAATCAGGTTGTGCAGCGGGCAACCGCTCGGGCGTGCCTTACCAAAGCTCGCGCCCATCTGGCAAAACGCCACACCGCACATCATGCAGCGACTCGCCTGGGCACGGCGCGCGTCGTCGTCGAGCTCCACGTACAGCGGATCGAAATCGCGGCTGCGCTCCTCCACGGGGCGCAGCTCATGGGTCACGCGATCGATATCAAGAAAAGCACCGGGCTTACCCATGGCACTTACGCCTCCTTCTTGGTCGAAGCAACAGAGCTGGCAGCCACGGACGCAGCATCCGCAGCACCGCCCGCAACATCGAAGCGAGCAACATCCGCGTCACTCGCGCGACCGGTCACAATGTCAAACGCCAGCTCCTCGGCCTGCGCATGCGTCTTGCCGACGGCCTCGGCGGCGGCGACAATCGCCAGCACGCGCTCGTACTCGGTCGGAATGACCTTCACAAAGTGCTTGCTCATCGTCTCAAAGCTGTAGAGCAGCTTAATGCCGCGCGGGCTCTGCGTCGCGTCCACGTGCTCCTGGATGAGCGCACGAATCTGCGCCAGCTCGCCGGCCGTCGGGGCCTTGAGCTCAACGCTCTCGTGGTTCACACGGGCATCGAGCGTGCCGTACTGGTCAAAGACATAGGCCACGCCACCCGTCATGCCGGCGGCGAAGTTCTGCCCGACCTCGCCCAGGATGAGCGCCAGACCACCCGTCATGTACTCGCAGCCATGGTTGCCGCAGCCCTCGACCACCACCGTGGCACCGGAGTTGCGCACGGCGAAACGCTGGCCGGCAAGGCCGTTAATGAAGCCGCGACCGCTCGTAGCGCCAAAGAACGCAACGTTGCCCACGATGATGTTCTCGTCGAACTTGTAGGTCGCATGCGGGTTGGGGCGCACCGACACCTCGCCGCCCGAAAGACCCTTGCCAAAGTAATCGTTGGCGTCGCCGCACACGTTGAGCGTAATGCCGCGCGGCAGGAAGGCGCCAAAGCTCTGACCGGCCGAACCATCGCAATCGATGGTGATGGAGCCGGCGGGCAGACCCTCGGGATGTGCCTTGGTCACCGCATTGCCCAGGATGGTGCCCACGCAGCGGTTGACGTTGGCGATATCGGCGCGGAAGCGAATCGGACGCAGGTGTGCACGGGCATCGGCCGTATAGGGCACAAACAACGTGGAGTCGAGCGTCTTGTCGAGCTCGCTGTCCGCAGCCATCTGGGGCAGGAAGTGACGGCCGTCGGCACCCGGGATGTGGGCACCAAACTCACAGGTCGCGCTCGCCAGCACGGGTGATAGATCGAGCAGGTTAGCCTTGCGGTTGCCCGGGACCTCAATCTGGCGCAGGCACTCGGGATGGCCGACCATCTCGTCGACGGTGCGGAAGCCCAGGCCCGCCATGACCTCGCGCAGTTGCTCGGCAACAAAGAGCATAAAGTGCTCAACGTGCTCGGGCTTGCCGCGGAAGCCGCGCCGCAGGCGGCAGTTTTGCGTAGCGATGCCGGCGGGGCAGGTGTCCTGCTGGCAGTCGCGCTGCATGAGGCAGCCCATGGAGATGAGCGGCATGGTCGCAAAGCCAAACTCCTCGGCACCCAGCAAGCAGGCGACGGCAACATCGGTGCCGTCCATGAGCTTGCCGTCGGCCTCGAGCACCACGCGCGAGCGCAGGCCGTTTTGCAGCAGCGTCTGCTGGGCCTCGGCAAGGCCAAGCTCCAGCGGCAGACCGGCGTGCCAAATGGAATCGCGAGCAGCGGCACCCGAGCCGCCGTTGTGGCCGCTGATCAAAATCTTGTCGGCAGCGCCCTTGGCAACACCAGTGGCGATGGTGCCGACGCCGGCCTCGCTGACCAGCTTGACCGACACGCGCGCGCCGGGGTTGGCGTTCTTAAGGTCAAAGATCAGCTCTGCCAGGTCCTCGATAGAGTAAATATCGTGGTGCGGCGGAGGCGAGATCAGGCCGATGCCGGGCGTGGACTGACGGACCTCGGCGATCCAGGGGTAGACCTTCTTACCGGGCAGGTGGCCACCCTCGCCGGGCTTGGCGCCCTGGGCCATCTTGATCTGAATCTCGAAGGCGCTGCACAGGTAGCGGCTCGTCACGCCAAAGCGCGCGCTTGCCACCTGCTTGATGGCGGAGTTCTTGGAGTCGCCGTTGGCCAGCGGGGTCTCGCGACGCGGGTCCTCGCCGCCCTCGCCCGAGTTGGAACGGCCGTGCAGGCGGTTCATGGCGATGGCCATGCACTCGTGTGCCTCTTTGCTGATGGAGCCGTACGACATGGCACCGGTGTTAAAGCGGCGGACGATGTTGAGCGCGGGCTCGACCTCGTCGAGTGCCACCGGAGTGCGGCCGCTGGCATCAAAGTCGAGCAGGTCGCGCAGACGCACGGCACGGCCGGTGCGGTGCAGGCGGGCGCTGTACTCCTTAAAGGTGTCGTAGCTGTCCTCACGGCAGGCGGTCTGCAACAAGTAGACAGTCTGCGGATCAATGAGGTGGTCCTCGCCGCCGAGCGGGCGCCACTTGGTCAGGCCCAGCGTGGGCAGCTGATCGGGAGCCGGGCTCTTAAGGATAGCGAGCGCGGCGTCATAGCGCTCATTTTGCTCGCGTTCGACGTCCTCGACACCCATACCGCCCACACGGCTCACCGTGCCGGCGAAGTACGCGTTGACGAACTCCGGCGTAAAGCCAACGGCCTCGAAGATCTGCGCGGAGTGGTAGCTCTGCACCGTGGAGATGCCCATCTTGGACATGATGGAGACGATGCCCGCCGTCGCGGCCTTGTTGTAATTGGCGATGCCCTGCTCGGCCGTCACGTCCAGGTCGCCGCGTGCCGCCAGATTGCGGATGCACGCATGCGCGTTGTACGGGTAGATGCCGCTTGCGGAGTAGCCCACCAGCGCCGCAAAGTCGTGCGGAGACACGGCATCGCCGCACTCCACCACGATATCGGCAAAGGTGCGCACGCCGGCACGGATCAGGTGGTTGTGCACGCAGCCCACGGCGAGCAGCGACGGCACGGGCACCTCGCCCGCAGCGGCACGATCGCTCAGCACCACGATGTTCACGCCGTCGCGGACCGCAGCCTCGACGTCTTCGGCAAGCTGCTTGAGCGCAGCCTGCAGTGCGCCCTCGCCGGCGTCGCGGCGGTAGACGGCACGGAAGCGGCGAGTCTTAAAGCCCACGCGATCGATGGCGCAGATGCGGTCAAACTCCTCCTCGTTGAGCAACGGGCGCTCCAAGCGCACCAGTTGGCAGGCCGTGCGGGAATCCTCGAGCAAGTTGCCGTGGTTGCCCAGGTAGAGCGTGGTCGAGGTGACCATGTGCTCGCGCAGGGCATCGATCGGCGGATTCGTGACCTGGGCGAACAGCTGATAGAAGTAGTCAAAGAACGAGCGCGTCTTCTTGGACAGGCAGGCCAGCGGCGCGTCGATGCCCATCGAGGCGAGCGGGGCCTTGCCCTGCTGGGCCATGGGACGCACGACCTCGTCGACGTCATCCCAGTGGTAGCCGAGCTTGGCCATACGCACGGCGGCGGGCACCTCGGCGTCCTCGGCGGGCGTTGCTGCAACGGGCTCATCGAGCGCGTCGACGGTCAGCGTCTCCTCGGCAATCCAGTCGCGGTAGGGTTTTTCCTTGGCATAGCGAGCGCGCAGCTCATCGTTGTAGATCACGCGGCCGCGGGCAAAATCGACCTCGAGCATCTGGCCCGGTCCCAGGCAGCCACTCGTCAGGATGTTCTCGGGGCTCACCTCGATGGTGCCCACCTCGCTTGCCAGCATAAAGCGACCGTCGCGCGTCACATAGTAGCGGGCGGGACGCAGGCCGTTGCGGTCGAGAGCAGCACCCAGTGTGCGGCCGTCGGTAAAGGCGATGGCGGCCGGGCCGTCCCACGGCTCCATGAGCATGGACTGGTAGGCATCGTAGGCGCGGCGTTCCTCACTCAGACTGTCGTTGTGGTCCCACGGCTCGGGCAGCAGCATGGACGCGGCACGCGTGAGCGGGCGACCGTTCATGACCAGGAACTCGAGCACGTTGTCCAAAATCGCGGAGTCAGAACCCTCGCGGTTGATGATGGGCATCACGCGCTCAAGATCGTGCTGCAGCACGGGGCTGTACAGGTTGGGCTCGCGGGCGCGGATCCAGTTGACGTTGCCCTTGAGGGTGTTGATCTCGCCGTTGTGGATGATAAAGCGGTTGGGGTGCGCGCGTTCCCAGCTGGGCGTGGTGTTGGTGGAGTAGCGCGAGTGGACAAGCGCTACGGCCGTCTTGACGGCGGCGTCGTTGAGGTCGATGAAGAAGCGGCGCATCTGCGTGGCGACCAGCATGCCCTTGTACACGATAGTACGCGAGCTCATGGAGCACACATAGAAGATCTTGTCGCGCAGGGCAAACTCGGCGTCGGCCTTCTTCTCGATGGTGCGGCGGCACACATACAGACGGCGCTCGAAGGCGTCGCCCGCCGGCGTGTCGTCGGGGCGACCCAGAAAGGCCTGCAGGATGGTAGGCATGCAGGCGCGGGCCGTCTCGCCCAGGTCGTGCGGGTCGACCGGCACCTCGCGCCAAAAGAGCAGCGGCACGCCGGCCTCGGCGCAACCCTCCTCAAACACGCGGCGGGCATCCTCTACGCCCTTGTCGTCCTGCGGGAAGAACAGCATGGCCACGCCATAGTCGCCCTCTGCCGGCAGAATCTGGCCGCACTTTTGAGCCTCTTTACGGAAAAAGTGATGCGGAACCTGGAACAGGATGCCAGCGCCGTCGCCGGTGTTCTTCTCGAGTCCCGTGCCACCGCGGTGCTCCAAGTTGACCAGAATGGACAGCGCATCGTCCAAAATCTGGTGATGGCGCTCACCGTTGATATCTGCAAGCGCGCCGATGCCACATGCATCGTGGTCGAATTCGGGGCGATAAAGGCCCTGCTGCTGAGCGGAATCTGCCTGCATCGCGATCCTCCCCTAGATATTAGACAATCAGTTGAATAGGCATACTAGGTGCATCGCCGGCCCGTTGTGTTTCCCGCCCGTTTCGAAACAATCGCGTAACGCACGCCCTACGAGTGGACACCGCCGACCTCAAGGACGGCAACAAGGGCCCAAGTTCGACCTGTAAACTCACCGCTTCAAACATCTCAATCTGTAACAGTAAGACCCAATTTCCATCCCTAGTTGTTACAGATCAAGACATTTCGGTAATCCCCTTTCACCATCCTATTCAAATACAACAATTTTGTTAGTCTTGGTTAACTTTTTAGCATAAAACGGGTATCCTTTGCGGCGTCAAACAAACGGCACGCAGGAGCTCACCATGCTCAACCATCTCAAACAACACTTTGGCTCGCACCGCACCGGAGGCCACGGAGGTCTGGATATCGCCCGGCATATCGGCCCCGGGCTGCTCGTGACCGTCGGCTTTATCGATCCGGGCAACTGGGCCTCCAACATGGCCGCCGGCTCGCAGTTTGGCTACGCGCTGCTGTGGATCGTCACGCTGTCCACGATCATGCTCATCGTGCTGCAGCACAACGCTGCACACCTGGGTATCGCCACGGGCGCCTGTCTTGCCGAGGCCACGACACACTACCTCCCCCGCATCGTGGGACACATGGTGCTCGCCAGTGCCTATCTTGCGACCATCGCCACCGCCATGGCCGAAGTCCTGGGCGGTGCGATCGCGCTTCAAATGCTCTTTGGCCTGCCCGTGCGCGCCGGCTGCATCATCGTCGCGGCGGCATCGATTGCCATGCTCATGACAAGCTCCTACAAACGCGCCGAACGCTGGATCATCGCCTTCGTGGGTGTGGTGGGACTTTCGTTTTTAGCCGAGCTTCTGCTGGTCAAGGTCAACTGGCCGCAAGCCGCCACAAGCTGGATCACACCCAGTATGCCCACCGGCTCGGCCGCGATTATCGTAAGCGTCCTAGGCGCGGTCGTTATGCCCCACAACCTCTTCCTGCACTCCGAAGTCATCCAATCCATGCACTTCGAAGGCCAAGGCGAGCGAGTTATCGAAGAACGTCTGCGCTACGAGCTCTTCGACACGCTCTTTTCGATGGGCGTGGGCTGGGCAATCAACTCGGCCATGGTCATCCTGGCCGCAACGACCTTCTTTGCGCACGGCATTGTCGTAGAC
>RPYR01000131.1 GCA_008671285.1 Collinsella aerofaciens
ACTCAATGAGCTTCTCGACGCGCCAAACATCGATGGCTATATCAAGGAGCACGACTTTGCCGCCCCGTCGCTTTCGGACTACCTGAAGCAGCTGCTGCAGGAAAAGGGCTTGGAGCGCTCGCGCGTGGTTCGTATGGCCGATCTCAATGAGACCTTTGGCTATCAGATCTTTACCGGTGCGCGTCATCCGAGTCGCAATAAGGTGCTGCAGATTGCCTTCGCCATGGCGCTAACGCTCAAGGAGACCAACCGCGCCTTGACGGCGGCGGGTGCCAACATCCTCAATTGTAAGGACCGCCGCGATGCGATTATCATCTTTTGCATCGATCGCGGGTGCAGCCTCCAAAAGGTCAACGAGGAGCTGTATCGCTTTGGCGAGGAGACGGTGAGTTAGCGGCTGATATCTGAGCCGGCGGAGCTGCCGAACAACGATGCAAACGAACGGGGCGTGGATGCCATGGGGTGTCTGCGCCCTGCGCTATGATGGAGGCTATGGATACTCAGATCCCAACATATTCCGATGACGAGCTGACCGCAGCGCTTGCCGAGCACCTGGCGTCGCTCGATCGCGACGACAGCTATCGCGTGGAGCGTGTACTTAAGCGCTCGTCCGTTGAAACAACCGAGCTCGTGTACTTTGAAGGAACCGGCGGTGGTTCGCTCGGCCCCTTTGTCCGTAAACGCATCGATGCTTCGGCTCAAATCGGCGGGGCATACGAGCGTCTGTTTGCCGCTCAGCGGGCAGGCAGGCGTTTTGAGCACCTGCCCAGAATCGTCGATTGTCGTCGTGTGGGCGACGAGCTCAACGTGGTTATGGAATACATCGAAGGGGAGACACTCGGGGCTCTGGTGGACCGTCTGGGAGCCACCCCCGATTATGCGCGTGAATTGTATCCTGTCCTATGCGATGCCGTGGGCGAGCTCCATGCCGGTTTTGCAATGGCGGGGGAGACGTCGGCGCCGGTGATTCATCGCGACCTCAAGCCGTCGAATATCATCGTGACAGGTGCCAACTATACGCCTGATGACGGCCTGACATTTTCATCGCTGGTGATTATCGACCTAGGGATCGCGCGCGTATGGCGCGATGGCGCCGATGCCGACACCGTCAAGTTTGGCACACGACCCTATGCGCCGCCCGAGCAGTATGGGTTTGGGCAGACGAGTGTGCGCAGCGACGTCTACGCACTTGGCGCCCTGTTGTTCTTCTGCTTGACGGGAGTCGACCCTAAACCAGGGCTCGACATGCGCGAGCAATGCGAGGCGCGTGGCATTCCCACTCCACTTGCCGATGCCGTCTGCATGTCGATGGCGCTCGACCCGGCCAAGCGTTTTGCGAGCGCGGAAGCGTTGGGACGGGCGACGCGCGCGGCATACGATCTAAGTCGCCCCGTGCGGCCTCCTGCGCCTGTGCTTGTCCGTACTCCGGCCTCGGAGACGGTGTTGACGCCCCAAGGACTCCAGAACCCCACAGGGCTTCCTAGGCCTGCCGCCTCCACTGCATGCGGTCTGCTCTCTCGCGTTCCGGAGTCTCTGGGGCGCATTTGGAATACGCTCGTCTTCTTCTCGCTGCTTGTGTTCTTTGCCGGAAGTCACTTTGCCGTCTTTCACCCCACGGGAGCAAACCAAAGCTACCCGACGTGGCTTCTCATAATCGAGTATTTTTTCTTTGTCGATGGCCTTATGGTGCTTATGCATTTTGCGCTGTTCGACAAGCGTCGTCTTCGTCGGCGATTCGCGCTGCTCGACAGCTATCGCGGCAAGAAACTCGCGAAACTCTGGCTCAAGGCATTGGGTGTGCTGCTCCTATGCATGATCGTCATAGTCGCGGTTGCCAATGCGACCGGCGTCGTCGATACCTCCGCTACCTAAAAGAAAAGGGCCCCATTGGGGCCCTTTGCAGTTGCACTTAGATGCGGTTCATCTGAGCGGCGACTTTGTTGTACCAGTCCTGCCACGTGGGCGGGCAGTACTTTTTGGCTGCTGCCGGGGTAAGGGTGGAGCCGTAGTTGGCGCCCAGATAGGCAACGTGAGCGGAGATGCCCTCGCTCCAGCTGCCAAAGCTGCGCCAACCGCCGCCACGGGCACTCCAGCCCCAGGCGTTGTAAGAATTGGCGCAATAAGCACCCTTGGTGCTCTCGATGCAGGCGATGGCGGGGGACCAACGGGGGTCGACACCGGTATTCCAAGCGGCGACGGCAAAGTTATAGCCCTGGCCTGCCATGGGGGAGCCGGCGAGATAAT
This sequence comes from Collinsella aerofaciens, assembly GCA_008671285.1. The sequence goes on from RPYR01000131.1 coordinate 2,245, forward strand.
TGTCGATGCGGCCTGTCCACTCATTAATGAACGAATCGTAATCGGAGTTACCAGTATTGGAGCTGTTCACCGTGGTGTCGATGGTGGTGTTGGTGTTGGTGGCCTGGCTGCTGGAATTGCTGCCGCTTACGCCCTCGCCCGAGAGCTTCTCGGCGGCAGCGGCCTTATCGGCCTCAAGCTTGGCAAGCTCGGCGGCATTTTCCTGCTCGGCTTTTGCCTGCGCCTCGCTGCGGAGCTGCTGGGCCTGCGCCAGCGCGTCCTCGGCGTTTTTCTGCTCTGCCTCAAGTTGAGACTTGGCCTGCTGGAGCTCAGCCTTGTTCTGCTCGAGTTCGGTTTGCATGTTATTGAGCTCTTCGATCTCGTCGACGCTCGAGCTCGTGATCTGGTTGGTGTATTTGCAGGTCGTGATGAACTCACCCAGGCTCTGCGCGTTGACCAGGAAGCTCACGATGGGATTGGTGCCCTTCTGATACTTGTACAGATCGCGCATGGCGGAGCTTGCCTTGGCCTGCTGCTCGGGAAGCTTGGCCTCGATTTCCTCGATGCTTGCCTCATTGGAGTCAATCTGCTTTTGCAGGTCATCGAGTTTGGTGCGGGCGTCGTTGTAGGCGCTCGTGGCGGCTTCGATCTTCTGCTGGGCTGCGGAAAGCTGGTCCTGCGTTGCCTGCGAGGCGGCATACGCCGCAACGGGGGAGAGCATCGGCGTGGCCGTCAGCGCAACGGCGAGCGCGGCGCTCGTGATGATACGAGCCGGCTTCGACGCAATGAGCGCTGCGGTGCGATGATTCGAATGCTGCATCCAGTCCCTCTGCAATCAATCGTAGGTTATGGTTCGAACGGTATTCTACTACTGCTTTCGACCTCAACTTGAACCTTAAAGGTTCCAAAGGGTCAAGTTGAACTTGAGGCTTTGGCTTTGACCTGCAGTTATGATGAATTGTTGAGAAACCATAGAGTTCAACTTTAACGTTACAGAGCTCTGTTTGAGAGGAGTTTTGGGCTGTAAAAGCCATCTCAACGTGGGGTTTTATAACTACAGCGTGCCCTTCTGGCGAGTCTGCTCAATCTTTTCGAGGGCCTCGGCGGGGGTGAACGAACAGGTGCCGTCGCCGAGCTTGACTACCTGGATTTCGTCACCGGCGTTGACCTCTCCGCCCTTTAGTACCACGCCGAAAACGCCCTCGTGGGGAAAGATGCAGTCGCCGGCGAGATAGTAGATGGCGCAACGGGTGTGGCAGACCTTGCCGATTTGGCTGATTTCGACGAGCACGTCGCTTCCAAGCTTGAGCTGTGTGCCCAAAGGGAGCGAGAGCAGGTTGATGCCCCGGGTTGTGAAGTTCTCCCCAAAGTCACCCTCGTGTACGTCGAGCCCGCGTGCCTGCGCCGTCTGGATGGACTCCGCGGCTAAAAAGGAAACCTGACGGTGCCAATGTCCGGCGTGCGCATCGGTGGCGAGGCCAAATTGCTCTATAACGGTGTCGCGTCCATCGGCGACGGGCGACTTGCGAGTGCCCTTGTGTACCGACGTGTTGATCGAGACGATGTGGGCGGGTCCGTTGTAGGCGTCGTTTGCCGTGCACAGGGGAGCGGTCGCTTTCGCACGTTTCGCCAGCTCGCGCCTCGCGGCATTGAGGATGGGATTATCGGTCGGATGGTCTTGGGGCACGTGCGCGCCTTTCGCTCGAGGATGTCAATACACTGAATCCTACAACAATGGTAGGTTCATTGCCCGTTGTCATACAACGGTGAGCGCCGTCTTCGTGCTGGCCTTCGTGCTGGACGATTACGTCGATTGCCATAGATACGGTGGAGCTTTGGGCGCCGGCGGCTTGGCACGCTAGAATAAATCAGTTGCGCAAAGACCGCCCGTTGTGTGGGCAGTTCATGATAGGAAGTTTCCATGGCATTGCAATTTACAGAGCGCGAGTTCATTCCCGTGCTGCTTGGTGGCGACATCAACGCCTATTCGGTGGCGCGCGCCTTCTACGAGGAGTACCAGGTCAAGAGTCTGGTCTTTGGCAAGTATCAGACGGGTCCCGCGTACCGCAGCCAGATTATCGACTACACGCCCAACGTGGATATCGACACCATGCCCGTGATGCTCAAAACCGTCAACGGCATTGCCCAAGCGCATGCCGACAAGACTATTGTCCTTGTGGGCTGCGGCGACAACTATGTCGCTCTCGTGGCTCAAGCCAAGGATGCCCATGAGCTGGCGGATAACATCGTCGCTCCCTACGCGCCCTACAGCATGCTCGAGCAGTGCCAGAAGAAGGAGATCTTCTACGAGCTGTGCGAGAAGCATGGCGTGCCCTATCCACACACGTTTACCTTTACCAAGGCGATGCTCAATGCTCAGGGTGAGGTGCCTGCCGAAGTGCTCGACCAGATCGATTTTCCTTACCCGATGATTCTGAAGCCTTCTGACGGCATCATGTGGTGGCAGCATGAGTTCGAGGGCCAGAAGAAGGCCTATGAGATTGCCGACCGCGCCGAGCTGGAACAGGTCATTCGCGATTCGTATGCCAGCGGCTACACCGACGATCTGATCTTGCAGGATCGCGTGCCCGGCAACGACGAGTACATGCGCGTGCTCACCAGCTATTCCGACCGCAACGGTAAGGTCCGCATGATGTGCCTGGGCCATGTGCTGCTCGAGGAGCATCAGCCCCACGGTGTCGGCAACCATGCCTGTATCATTACCGAGCCTAACGACGAACTCATGGGCGGCGTGCGCAAGCTGCTCGAGGACCTTCACTTTGTGGGCTATTCCAACTTTGACGTTAAGTACGACGAGCGCGACGGCTCGTTTAAGTTCTTCGATTTCAACACGCGCCAGGGTCGCAGCAACTACTACGTTACCAACAGCGGCTTTAACGTTGCCAAGTATGTGGTGGACGAGTATGTGTTCAACCGCCCGTTTGAGCCGGAGTTTGTGACGGCGCAGGACGAGGCCCTGTGGATGGTCGTCCCCATGGGCGTCGTCGACAAGTACGTCAAGGATCCCGAGCTGCGCGCTAAGGTGCATCGCCTGGACAAGGAAGGTAAGGGCGCCGACCCTTCGTTTATGAAGGGCGACTTTGTCTTTAACCGCTGGCTGCGCATGTGGCACACCAAGCTGCGCCACTTTAAGCTGTTCAAGACGTATTACAAGTAGATGAGTGCGGCGCCCGTCCGGTTTGCATCGGGCGGGCGCGGGTATGATACGCGCAATTGCGCAAGCGTCACCAAGGAGGCGGCGATGGAAAAGCTGGGAGTTATCGGCGGCATGGGCGCCGAGGCCACGTCGTATTACTACGACCAAGTGGTGCGTCATACGGCTGCTGCCTGCGATCAGGAACATATCGACATGGTGGTGCTCTCCAAGTCGACCATGCCCGACCGCACGCTGGCCATTAAGACCGGCGAGCATGCCAAGCTGCTGGCGACCATGAAAGAGTGTGCCCGGGCACTCGAGTCGCTGGGCTGTGCGCACATTGCCATTCCCTGCAACACGTCGCACTACTTCTACGACCAGATTCAGTCGTTTACCAAGGTGCCGATTATCCACATGCCGCGTGAGTCGGTGCGCTATGCCCTGGCGGGTGCGGTGATGGGGGAGTGTGAGTTCGATCCCAACCTGAGCATGCCGTCCGAGCCGGTGCGCAAGATCGGCATCATGGGCACCGACGGCACCGTGGGTGCCGGCGTCTATGGGCGCGAGTGCGAGGCCGCGGGCGTCGAGGTCGTCTATCCCAGCGAGAAGCGCCAGAACGATGTGATGTCGCTTATCTACGATGATGTGAAGGCCGGACGTGAGCCCGATATGGATAAGTTCGACCGCGTGATGTGGGAGTTCGCCCGTAGCGGCTGCGACCGCGTCATTCTGGCCTGCACCGAGCTCTCGGTGCTGCAGAAGTACCGAGAGATGCCCGAGATCACCATCGACGCCATGGACGTCCTGGTGCGCGAATCCATCATCCGTTGCGGTGATCCCTACCGCCTCTAGCTTCCGATCTGCCAAAAAGGGACAGGTTAATATTGGTAGGTTTTATCTGGTGAAACAGTAAAGGCCTCGGCTCGTTTGGTGCGAGCCGAGGCCTTTTGCGTTGGGCGGTTGCTGTCGGTGGTGAACTAGAACAGGAAGCCGATGGCGATGAGGGCGATGCTGACGATAAGCACGGCGATGTCTAGGCCCTTGATGGGGTAGCGCTTGTACGAGCTGGCGCGCGTACGCAGATAGAAGCCGCGTTGTTCTGCCGCCAAGGCTGTGGCATCGGTTTTGCCCACGCTTGAGATGAGCAGCGGCACGCACAGTGGCAGCATGAGCTTAAGCTTCTTAATGGGGTTCTTGGTGTCGTACTCGACGCCGCGTGCGGTCTGCGCCTCCATGATGGCGTTCATCTCCTGACCAAACACCGGCACAAAGCGCAGCGCCGTGGTAAAGGTGAAGGCATAGCGATACGGTACGTGCAGCACCTCGACGCAGGCGTTGGCAAGGTCGTTGAGCTTGGTCACCATGAGCATGAGGATGAGTGGTAACGCCACACCCAGCAGGCGCAGACAGGCCTTTGATCCTGTGATGAGACCCGTGTCGGTGATAAAGCCCCACACCACGTTGCCATCGCGCATAAAGGCCAGCTGGAGCACCAGCATGATAAGCGCGAGCGGAATCAGCAACTTGAGCAGCGAGAACAGACGGTCGACGACGCCGGCATAGGCACCCAGCGCAAGGGTGAGTGCCAAAAAGCCCAGCAGCGCCACGTAGGTGTCGGACAAGAAGATGCCGACGATGATGGCGGCGGCGAGGCCCAGTTTGACGACGGGATTCAGGCGATGCATCAGCGTATCGCCCGGCATGTAGTCGATGACGTTAACCACGGTGGACCATCTCCTTGGCAATTCGAACGACAGCGGTGACCTCGCTCACCTGCGCAAAAGCGGGCGAGACGGAAGATGCCAGACGGCGCGAGAGATCAATAACCTGGGGAGGCTCCACGTAGGCACGCCGCATGAGATCGATGTTCGAGAATAGCTCGTGCGTGCGGCCGCGGTCGAGGATGCGACCGTCGGCCATTACTACGATGCGCTCGGCAAAGTCGGAGACGACTTCCATATCGTGGCAGACCATGATAACGGCGCAACCGCGCTCGGCCATGGTGCGCACCGTTTCCATGACGGTCATGCACTCGCGGTAATCAAGGCCGCTCGTGGGCTCGTCGAGCACGACGATCTTGGGCTCAACCACTACGACGGAGGCAAGCGCCACCATTTGTCGCTGACCGCGCGAGAGCGAGAAGGGCGCCTCGTCGGCCGGCAAGCCAAAGCGGTCGATGACGAGCTGGGCGCGACGCAGGGCTTCGGCGCGGTCGATGCCGGCAAGTTCTAGACCAAAGGCGACCTCGTCGAGCACGGTGTCTTTGCAGATTTGGCGGTCGGGGTTCTGGAAAAGCGTTGCCACTTCGCGTGCGATGCGGCTCGTGGGAACCGATGCCGTGTCCAAGCCCGTAACGCGTACGCTGCCCGATGCGGGCTTGAGCAAACCCGTGAGCAGTTTGGTGAGCGTGGTTTTGCCGGCTCCGTTTTGGCCGACAATGCCCACGAGCTCGCCGGGGTAGAGCGTCAAGTTGAGGTCGTGAACGGCGGCGCCTCCATGGGGGTAGGAAAATTCGACATGGTCAAAGGTGAGCACCGGCTCGGCGTCTTTCGCATGCGGGCGCAGCGATGGCGCGTGCGGGGAGCCTGCGGGCGCCCGGGTGTCGCTTGTCGCACGGTCGGGGTCGACGATTTCCGTGATTAGGCGTTCTGCCTCGTCGACATCCAGACAGGGCGTGCCGCTTACCAAGCCATCGGTCTCGAGGCTGTTGAAGATGCGCGTGGCGCGCGGACAATCGACGCCGATGGTGCGAAGCTCGTCGGTGCGTGCGAAGACCTCGTGTGGCTCGCCCTGCAGCGCGATTTCGCCATGGTTGAGCACGAGCACGCGGTTGCAGTACTCCGAGAGCAGGGCGACCTTTTGCTCAACGACGACGATGGTGATTTCAAGTGCGCGGTTTGCCTCACGCAGCGTCTCGAAGACCAATGTGGAGCTGGCGGGGTCGAGTGCCGCGGTGGGCTCGTCGAGAACCAAGACGCGCGGACGCATGGCGAGGATGGCGGCGATGGCTACCTTTTGCTTCTGTCCGCCCGAGAGGGTGGCGATCTCGCGGTCGCGCAGGTCGCTGATGCCGACGGTCTCGAGCGTTTCGCTCACGCGCTGCTCGATCTGGTCGTGGGGAACGCCAAAGTTCTCGAGGCCAAAGAGCATCTCGTCCTCGACGACCGAAGCGACCATCTGCGTGTCGATATCCTGCAGCACACTGCCGACGATTTGCGACACGTCGGTGAGCGAGACTTCGCAGGTGTCGTGGCCGTCGACCATGACGGACCCAAAGAACGTGCCGGTGTAGTGGTGGGGCACGGCGCCCGACAGGCAGGCGGCAAGCGTGGACTTGCCGGCGCCCGAGGGCCCGATGATGCCGATGAAATCTCCCTTGTTTACGCTGAGCGAGATGTGGCTGACCGCCTGCTCGGTCTGCGTTCCATAGGAGAACGAGACATCGTCGACGTTGATGATCGTTTCCATGGATACCTTTCATAGTCATTGGGGACGTTCTTTAATGACTAGTCGTTTAAGAACGTCCCCAAGAGCTAGCCGTTTGGGACAGTCTTTGGTGGTGAAGCACGGAGACGGCTTTACGAGGGGCCTCAGGTTGGCGTGAAAGAGGAGCGAAGCGTACTTGGGTACGCGAGCGACGAATGAACGCCAAGATGGGGTGGCTCGTAAAGCCGAGCGGGTTAGTTGAGCTTCAGGGCCTTCTGGATGGGCAGATAGAGGGCGCCGACCAGAATGGCGTTAAAGACGGCGGTCATGGCGACGACGGGCAGCATGGCGGCGGCGAGCTCGCCTACCACGCCGAGCATGGCCATCTTGATGACCATGAAGATGACGCCGGAGACAAAGGTGGTCAGGAAGGTTGCAACAATGGCGATGGCGGGCTTGACCTGACCGTTCTTGCCGGCGGCGTTGACGATGCCGGCCATGAGCATGGCGGCGATGCCCTCGGCGGCAAAATCGACGAACGGCGAAGTGGTGGTGATCTGGATCACGGCAGCTGAGATGAGGCCAATGACGAGCGCCTGGCCGATGTTGGGGCGAACGACCAGGATGGTGAGGCAGAAGGCCGAGATGATGAACTCGGGGCTGATCATGCCGCCCGAGATGCCCGAGATGGCCTTGCCGACGGTGAAGTTGAGGATGAAGCCGGCGGCGAGCAGGATGGCGAGCAGGACGAGAGCACGGACGTCGAGTTTGCCGCGGTCGGCGGTCTGGACGGTGCGGGGCTGGGCGGCGGTGGTGTTCTGAGACATGGTGAAAATCCTTTCGGAAGGGGAGTGCAAGAGAAAAGCGGAGGCGCGTGATGCGAATGCGATCGGGCTCGAGATAGAAAAAGGCCCCCGGTCGAAACCGGAGGCCTTCCAATCACCTAGAGCGCAAAAACAGGCGTGAGGGACTTACTGTCGACCGATCGTATTCGCATCACGCCCCCACCAGTGGTTGAGAGACTTCAGCGTGTTCTTCATGTTGGTGGCTCCTGTCGTGATGCCGTGGCGCGGTCGCACCTAGTTGCTGTTGCGCTGCACTATAGCACAGCGAAGTGTGTGCGGGGAAATCTTTTTTAAAAAGATTTCAGGCGGGTTTCCCACCGGCCAAAAGAGCGGGCTGAGCGGGCGAGGCTGCCATTGCTGCCTTGCCCGCTCAGCTAAGACGTTACTCCTTATTGCGACGGTAGAGGAAGTAACCGCCCGCGGAGATGACGGCAACGCCAGCGATGGCGAATGCGGCCACCATGCGGCCATCAAAACGATCTCCAGTGGTGGGCAGGCCGCCCTTGGTGTTCGTCTTGTTAGTGGTTACCGTGGTCGTGGTGTCGGACTTGCTAGGCTTCTCAGGCTTGGCGGCTGGCTGCTCGGGCTTAGCGGGCTGCTCGGGGGTACCGGGCTGCTCAGGAGTACCAGGCTGCTCGGGGGTGCCGGGCTGATCCGGGGTGACCGGATCGGTGGCAAGAGCATCCTTGGCGTAGGTGATGGACACCTTGAGGCCGTTGGTCTCGGTGTTCAGGTCGCTTGGGGTGAAGGGCTGGTCGAAGTTTTCGGCCTTCTGATAGGCGCGCATCTCCTGGAGCAGTGCCTTGCACTTCTTGTAGGTGTTCTCGGTAGCAGCCTTGCCGGCCTTGTTGGCCAGGGCAGTGCGGCCCTCGGTGGTCGTCTCGGCCAGCATGGCGGTGTCGACTTCCTTGTTCTGCTCGATGAGCTCGTTCTGGAGCGCATCGAGGTAGGTGCGGACGCTGGTGGCGAATTGTGCGCGGTTCGCGAAGCAAAGCGAGTTGATGTCCATCAGGACGTAGTTAATGGAGTTCTCGGGCTCCTCGTTGTTCACGATGTCCGTCTCGCTGCAGTGACCATAATCAACGGTCTGGTCGCTGAAGTAGGGGCTGACTTCGGTCATCAGAGCGGAGTATAGCGGGATAGCGACGGAGAACTCGGCGCAGGAGAGCATCTCCCACTGGATGGTTGCAACCTCGGGGTCATAGCCCTTTCGAATCTGGAAGAGGTTGGCCTCGGCGTTGCGGTCGGAACCGATGCTGCTGACACCGTCAGTATTGGCATTAAGGCCGGGGACTTTTTCACCGCGGTTGCCGAAGGCGCGAATCAGCTCAAACGTGTTCCAGTCGGACTTGCTGGGCTGGAAGAACAGCGGCTGCATCTCATGAACCATGGCACCGAGCGTGACGTCATTCTTGTCCTTGTCCTTGTCCTTGACGATCTCGTAGTCGGTGCCCTCGGTCAGCGGAGCCATAAAGTAGTCGCGGCCCTGGATATAACGCGCCCAAGAGCCCATGCCCGTATTGTTGATAGATGCACCGTAGGTCTGGGCAACATCGAACTGTCCGTCTTCAAAGTACTTGGCGAAGCCCTTCTCTTCGGGCATAGTCTTGATCTCCTCAGAGTGGAGGCAGTTCTCAGGATCGTCAAGATTGACCTGAAAATTGAGGTTACTAATGTTGGGGTTGACCGAAGCGACGTCGTCGGTCAGCTTCATAGCGATCCACTGGTGGCCGGAAAGCGCGGCGAACAGCCAAGTCTCGGTGTTGTCGGCGATGACAATCTGGTCGTTGGAGCAGACGCCCTGCTCGTCAATCAGACTGCCGATAAGCTCGACGCCCTCGCGGGCCGTTGCGCTCTCGCCCAAGATGACGCCCGCGTAGCTGTACTCGCCGATGCCGGTATTTTTGACCTCGGGATTTGCTTTGTGGGCATGCTTGGTCGTGGGATCCGCTGCCTTGGCATCGTCGTTGTAGGAGGTGCTCAGTGTTGCGGAGCAGGAGACGCCCCTCTCATTGATGCCGGCCTCGGAGTAGGCATCCCAGCGTCCGTCCCACTCAGCAGGATGGTCGCGCACGTAGCTGTAACGATACGTAGTCTTGGTCGAGGTGTAGGAGAATCCGGACTCGTCCGAGCTGTAGGTATGACCAGGGCCATAAGAGGGCTCGATGCCATAGTGTTTGAGGTAACGAGTGCCAATGTCCTCGGTGCGGCCGTAGTACGTATTACCGTCGGCCGTCAGCTTGTTGCCCATATAGACCTGCGTGCAGGCGAGCGCAGAGGTCGGCATGGACATGATGGTTGCAGCTCCAAAGGCGAGGCCTATGCCTAACTTCTTGAGCGCGTTGACGGGGTGAGTTTTCCTCATTTTCCCTCCCAGCGTGCGAAAGCCCTCTGTCGCCAGAGGGCTTCAGCCAATAAAGACACCCCATTAGCGTAACGAACTGGAAACAATATTCATCTATGAAAGACACTTACTCGATAAGCGTGATGAAATATGCGACGAGCGGTTAATTGTACTCAGTTTGTAGCTTTACTTTAATAAAGACGCCCTGTAATTACTGTAGCCGAATAAAGTAGCTGGGAATGCCTGAAATGAAAATCCCCCGCTGTTTGGCAAATGCATAAACAGCAGGGGAGACGATAATTGGATGAATATCATACCAATGTGGAATTACTTCTTCCGGCGGTGGATCACGTTGATCGCATAGCCGACGAGCATGGCCAAAACGATGATGATAAAGCCGAGCAGGGGATTGTCGTTCATAGGGTCCTCCTATTTTCCGAGCGGGGAGAATTCGTCGACGATGAGGTCGAGGCATTGCGGAAGCGCGCGGGCTCCAAAGACGCCCGAATTGCTGGAGATAATCTCGCCATCGAAGTGTATGCCCCGTGACGGTGTGCAGGTGATCTTGGCTTCCTTGGTCTGGATGATCTTGAACTGCGGGCGGCCGAGTACCTTGCCGGCGGGGTCGAGTGCGGCGGTGATCACAGTCGGTAGAAGCTGCACAGTTTTTACGGGTTCGATGACCGCAATGTCGACCATGCCATCGTTCATACGGCAGTCGGGGAACAGGTTGATGTCGTTTTGGATGACCGAGGTGTTGCCGGCCATGCAGCAGATGCCGTCGAGCTCCTCGACAATGCCGTCATGCTCAATCGTAAAGTGCGCCACCGTGGGATTGGGCGTGGCGAGCGCGGAGAGGAAGTAGGCGATCTCGCCGATGTCGTTTTTGGTGGGGGCGGCCTTCATCATGATCTCGGCGTCGAAGCCCGAGCCGGCGATGATGATGAAGCCGTGGCGCTTCTCGTTGCCGTTTTCGTCGAGCCAAAAGAGCTCGCCCATGTCCACTTTGACCGTGCGACCGGCGCGGCAAGCCTTGGCAAGCGCCGCCGCCTCGGGGGCATTACCGATGTTGTTGAAGAACAGGCAGGCCGTACCGGAGGGGAAGACGAGCGTGGGGACACCGCATCCGCGCATCTGGTCGAGCACGTTGGAGACGGTGCCGTCGCCGCCCGAGACCACCACGCGATCGAATTCGCGCACGTCTGCCACGGCGTCCTCGGGCTCCATGCCATCGCCGATAAAGCGCATCACGACCTCGTCGCCGCCCTGCGCGAGGGCGTGCGTAAATGCGTAGATTTCATCTGAGCTGGGGCCCGATGCCGGGTTGTGGATGATAAGGCAGCGCATACTTACGTTCCCGTTCTGTGACTAACCGAGTATAGTTGTAAGGCAATGCCGATATCCTACCCGTGTTTTTCGGGCCTAACCTTATTCGATGGGTTGATATGTACATTTCCACACATCAGGCTCTACTCGACTTTTGCCAGCGCGCCCGTAAGTTCGACGCGATTGCCGTCGATACCGAGTTTTTGCGCGAGCGCACGTTCCATCCGCGTCTGTGCTTGGTTCAGATTGCCACCCCTGCCGAGAGCGTCGCGGTCGATCCCCTGGTAATCGACGACCTCTCGCCGCTGGCCGAGCTTATGGCCGACGAGAGCGTGACCAAGGTCTTCCACGCCTGCTCGCAGGATATGGAGGTCATGCTCCATACCGTGGGCGTGCTGCCACGACCGATTTTCGATACGCAGGTCGCCGCCGCTTTTTTGGGCGAGCGCCAGCAGATTTCCTACGGCGCGCTCGTGCAGACGTTTTGCGGCGTCTCGCTGCCCAAGACCGAGTCGCTGACCGACTGGTCGCGTCGCCCGCTGACCGATAAGCAGATTGAGTACGCGATCGATGACGTCAAATACCTGATCGTCGCCTATACCGAGATGATGAGCCGCCTGCGCGAGCTGGGCCGCGTGGACTGGGTGCTCGACGAGTTGCGTCCTCTGGCCGACGAGTCGCACTACCGTGCCGATCGCCATGAGGCATTTCGCAAGGTCAAGCGCATCAACTCGTGTAGCCGTCACCAGTTGGGCATCGCGCGCGAGCTCGCCGCTTGGCGCGAGGACCGCGCCGAGCGCCGTAACATCCCGCGCAAGTGGGTCATGTCCGACGACACGCTGCTTGCGCTCGTTAAGCGCAATCCCGTACGCGTTGAGGAGTTCCGTAGCATTCGCGGTACCGATCAGTTGGGGGAGCGCGACGTGGACGGTGCGCTCATGGCCATCAAGCGCGGCGCGAGCTGCCCGCACGATCGCCTGCCGCTCTTGGTGCGCGGGCATCGCCAGATCTCTCCGGAGTTGGAGAGCGTGACGGACCTGATGTATGCGCTCATTCGCCTGGTTGCCGAGCGCTCGGGCGTGGCGACCTCGGTCATTGCCTCGCGCGATGACCTGGCTGACTATATTGAGCATCCCGAGCAGAGCCCCTTGCGCGAAGGCTGGCGCTTTGAGCTTGTGGGCTCGCGCCTGGACGATCTGCTTTCCGGCAATATGGGGTTGACGGTGAAGGACGGAAAAATCGAATTGCTGTAAGGAAGCCTAGCCGTTTGAGTGGGTAAAATGCCTTCAACGTGTAACTCGATTCGGAGGAATTCGCATGCCCTATTACTATGGATACGGCTTTGGCATTGACCCGCTGTACCTGCTGGTTGTTCTTGTCTGCACGGTGCTTGGCCTTGCCGCACAGAACTATATCAACTCGACATATAAAACCTGGTCCAAGGTTCGCTCGGACGGCGACACGGGCGCCACGGTCGCTCGCCGCATGCTCGACGCCAGCGGCTGCAACGCCGTGGGTATCAAGGGCGTCGCTGGTGAGCTCACCGATCATTACAACCCGCAGGACAACAACCTGTATCTGTCGGATGCCAACCGTTCAGGCGGGTCGGTCGCAAGCGTTGCCGTCGCCTGCCACGAGGCGGGCCATGCCGCCCAGCGTCAAAGTGGTTATGCCATGATGAAGGTACGCACAGCCCTCGTGCCGGTCGTCAACTTTACCCAGAACACTTGGACCATCGTGTTGCTCATGGGTCTGTTTATGAACATCGCGGGACTCACGACCCTCGCGCTGATCTTCTTCTCGTTTAGTGTGTTGTTCCAGTTGGTTACGCTGCCGGTCGAGATTGATGCCAGCCGCCGCGCCGTGGCGTATATCGAGCAGTCGGGTATGAGCTCCAAGCAGGTCAACGGTGCCAAGAAGGTCCTGACGGCAGCCGCGCTTACCTATGTTGCCGCAGCGCTCACTTCGATCATTCAGCTGCTCTATCTTATGGCTCGCTACAACAGAAACTCCAACCGATAACAAATTGGCTTGACAGGCGCCGCGGAGATTTGTGTCCCCGCGGTGCTGTACTATGTGTTGGACTTGAATTTGCGCAGGGCCGGAGCCCATGTGCACGATGACGAAAGGAGGCTGCGTGGCAGGTTGGAATCTGACCGGCAATGCCGTTTCCGCCGAGTTCGACGGTTCGGATGAGCAGGAGCGCAAGGAGCTCAGCGTGAGTCAGGCGGTAGAGATCGCTGCCGGTGCGCTCGATGCCATTCCGCAGCTGAGCGTCCTGGGCGAGGTCACGGGCTTCCGTGGTCCCAATGCCCGAAGCGGCCACTGCTACTTCCAAATCAAGGACGACTCGGCGGCCGTCGACTGCATCATCTGGAAGGGCGCCTATCTCAAGCGCACGTTCGATCTGCGCGACGGCATGCAGGTGAGCTTTAAGGGCAGCTTCAATCTCTATAAGGCCACGGGCCGCATGAGCTTTGTCGCTCGCTCGTTCTCGCTGGCGGGGGAGGGCCTGCTGCGTCAACAAGTGGCGCAACTGGCCGAAAAGCTACGCCGCGAGGGGCTGATGGACGAAGCGCGCAAACGTCGCATTCCGGTGTTCTGCTCACGCGTGGCGGTCGTTACCTCGCTTTCGGGTGCCGTAATCGACGACGTCAAGCGCACATTGCGTCGTCGCAACCCGCTCGTCGAGCTCGTTTGCGTGGGCGCCAGGGTTCAAGGCGAGGGTGCGCCGGCCGAGCTTATCGAGGGCCTGCGCCGTGCCGCCGCCGTCACGCCGGCGCCCGACTGCATCTTGCTGGTGCGCGGCGGCGGCTCCTTTGAGGACCTCATGACCTTTAATGACGAGGAGCTTGCCCGCGCGGTGGCGGCTTGTCCCGTGCCCGTGGTGACCGGCATTGGCCATGAGCCCGATACCTCGATTTGCGACATGGTGAGCGACCGCCGCGCCTCCACGCCCACGGCGGCGGCCGAATCGGTGGCGCCGGCTATGACGGAGTTGGCCGATGTGCTCGAGGCACGCCATCAGCGTCTTGGCGCCGCGATGGCATCGATGATTGGGTCGAATCAGGTCGACCTGGAGATGCTCGATCAGCGTGGGCGCCGCGCTTGGAATACCTATACGGCCCGGCTGGGCGATGCACTCGATGCAGCCGCCTGCCGCCCTTGCCTCAACGACCCCACATTTATGGTCGAGCGTCGCGAATCGGAGCTTGCGCTGACTGCCGATCGCCTGTCGGGCGCCATAGTACGCTCGGTCGGGACATTCCGCTCCAACTTTGAGCGCCTGCCCGAGCGTCTGGTTGCAAGCACCTCGGGGCTCGATGGCAAGCGCCATGCGCTCACGCTTGCGAGTTCCCGTCTGGAGCATCAAGGGCGCACGATGCTCAGCAAACCCGCGTCCGACCTGGGCCGTGCGGCAGCCTCACTCGATGCCCTGTCGCCGCTCAAGGTGCTTGCCCGTGGCTATTCCATCGCGTACAGCGATGATGGGGTGGCTACGAGCGCCAAGACCTTTAAGCCCGGCGACGCCATACGCGTGCGCATGGCAGACGGCAACGTGGCGGCAACGG
>RPYR01000049.1 GCA_008671285.1 Collinsella aerofaciens
CGCTACGGCCACGCTCGGCGAGCCAGCCGACATGTCGATCTCGCCGGCAAAGACCCCGCAGCCGCGTCACACCATCGATCCCGACAGCACGGCATCCTTCAGTATTCTCGACGTGCCCTCGCAGGGCGCTCAGGCGCCCGCGCCCACACGTCGCCCCAATCTGTCTCGCGAGGAAGATGCAGGACGTCGCTCTCCGCTTGGCCCCATCCTTATCGCCTTCATGGCCGGCGTTATCGCATGCTCGGTAATTGGAAACGTCTGGAGCCATGTTGAACAACAGCGAAAAGACGCCGCCAAGGTCGAGATGTCTGTCGAGCAATCGCTCGGCCGCACGCGCTCGGTACATGTGTCGGTCGAGGTCAAGGACGGCGCGACGTGGGACACCGCGCGCGGCGACAGCCAAATGCTCATCCACATCGTGGGGCGCACGCTCAAAGGGCAGACGATTGACGAGTACCAATACGTTAATTCCGAAGGTGACGGCATCGAGCTCAAGCCCGGCGACTACGAGCTCACGGTCGATGAGCCGCCTGTCGCCACCGACGGCACGCGCTTCCGCGCCTCAAAGCGCATGGTCCCCGTGAGCTTTAACTCACAGGCGCCCGACACGGTCGACACCACACCGCAGGGCGGGTTCGACCTTTACGTGGATACCCAGTAGGCGCTCGCCGCTCATTCGGCTATGGCTACTCAATAATCGCCTGCCGTCCCGTCCCGCCGCCAAGAGTGGGACAATAGCCCTCGACACTATTGTTTACTTTTGGAGGAAGTAGCATGTCTACCGTCACTACCATCAAACGCGGCGGCCTCACCGCGGCCATCGATTCCATGGGCGCCCAGCTCACGAGCCTTGCCCTCAACGGCAACGAGTATCTGTGGCAGGGCGACCCCGCCTTTTGGGGCAAGCACGCGCCCATCCTGTTCCCCATTGTGGGTTCGCTGCGCAACAACACGGCAACGTCTGCGGCCGGCACCTGCGAGATGCCGCGCCACGGACTCGCGCGCATCGTCGAGCACAAGCTGGTCGAGGTTTCGGAGGACGGCTCCTCGGTAACCTACGAGATCACCGACACGCCCGAGTCGCTCAAGGCCTTTCCCTTCCACTTTAAGCTCAACATGACCTATGCACTCACCGGCGACGCTACGCTCACCCAGACCTTTGCCGTCACCAACACCGGCGACGTGGATCTGCCGTTCTCGATGGGCGGTCACCCTGCCTTTAACGTGCCGGCTCCCGGTGCCGAGGACGAGGCATTCGAGGATTACGAGCTGGCGTTTACCGAGGCTTGGACTAACGAGGCTCCCATCATCACGCCCGACGGTCTTATGACGTTCGAGGGCAGCTACAAGGCTCCCGATAACTCGGACGTGCTGCCCATCACGCACCGCAGCTTCGATAACGACGCCATCATGTTCACCGATACCCCGGGCTCCACGCTCACGCTGCGCGGCCGCAAGTCGGGTCACGGCGTCAAGATCGACTTTGAGGGCTTTAAGTACATTGGCGTGTGGTCTGCCGCCAACGACGCTCCGTTTGTGGCGCTCGAGCCCTGGACCGGTCACACCACCATGGACACCGAGGACGATGTCTTTGAGCACAAGGTCAACACCATTACGCTGGCACCGGGCGAGACGGACGTCCGCAGCTTTAGCGTCACCTTATTCTAGAGGTTCCGCCGTTCTGACGAACGGCGGACTAGTCGACGCTGCGCGCCGCCCAGGGCGACAATTTGTCATTCAAAAGGCAAGGCATGACCAGAAGGTCTATGCCTTGCCTTTTTCATGCCTAGTCGTTGGGGACGTTCTTGTTTGACTAGTCGTTTAAGAACGTCCCCAACGACTACCAATCGTTTTCAGTTCGTAAACTTGCATATATGCATTTATATATGCATTTGCTGGAGGTAGCGCTGAGCGGTATCCTGTTAAGTCGTCAGCATACGATTCAACAGGGAAGGCAGATTATGCATTCTCCCCATCAACGCGACGCGCATCCACAGCCGGTATGCAGCCGTCGCATCTTTTTGGTAGCGCTCTCGCTGCGAGCGCTTCCGTCGTCGCCGGCGCGCTTGCCGGCTGTCAGCGCCCGTCAACGCTCAAGGTGGTTCGGCCCACGACGGGCGGCGGTCGCGACGACCTGTCCGATTCCGTGATCGGCAAGGACAAGATCCGCATTGGCATGGAGGCGGCCTACGCCCCGTACAACTGGCAGGTCTCCGAAGCCAGCGAGTACACCATCCCCATCGACAACGTGCAGGGCGCCTATGCCGATGGTTACGACGTGCAGATCGCCAAGATCGTCTGCAAGGCCCTCGGCGGCGAGCCCGTTGCCGTCAAACAGAGCTTCTCGGGTCTTATCGATTCGCTCAACAACGGCCAGATCGACCTCATCATTGCCGGCATGAGCGCCACGCCCGAGCGCGAGGAGTCCGTCGGCTTTTCCGATCCGTACTTCATTGGCTACTTTGGCCTGTTCGTAAAAGAGGGTTCCCCCTACCAAAACGCGACCAAGCTCAGCGACTTTAGCGGCGCTACGGTGCTCGGGCAAAAGGACACCATGCTCGATACCGTCATCGACGAGATCCCGGGCGTTGTCCACAAAAACCCGGTCGACTCGGTCCCCACGGTGTTTTCGAATCTGCTGCAGGGCACCTGCGACGCCGTGACTTACAACACCGAGAATGAGAAGGGCTATATGGCCCAAAATCCCGGTATCGTCCCCATCCAGTTTGCCGAGGGCGAGGGCTTTAAGCAGGAGGTCACGGCAAATGTCGGTTGCCGCAAGGGCTCGGACAAGCTGCTTAAGCTCATCGACAAGACACTCAAGGGCATTAGCCAAGAGGAGCGCGACCAAATGTGGGACGCGTGCCTCGACCGTCAGCCGGCATAGGGAGGCGGCATGAAAACCATCAATCGCCTGGCCTCCTTTATCAAGGCCGACCACCGTTATGTGTACCTGGGCACGAGCGTTATCGCGGCGCTCGGCCTGGCGTTTAGCCAACGCAACCCCACGCCGATGAGCTTCTTGGCCCCCACCGGTATCTTCCAAGACTGCCTCTGGACAATCCTTTGGGCCTGGCTCGTCGTGTCGGTGGCGGCGCTGATCACCAAACTCATGCACTGGAACGACTATCGCGAAAAATCGCCGTTTGTTTCCGAGCGTTTCCGTCGCGGCGCGCGCCTAGGCAGCTATGTCGTCGTTGCTATTGCGGCGATCTTCTTTGTCGACCGCTGCGTCATGTCATTTATCGACCTGGTGCAGGTGAGCATTGTCTCGGATTCCAACCCCAGCGACTTTTTGTCGAGCCTGGTCTACATGACCTACAAGAGCGGGGACTTCTTCATTCGCGGTATCGAGATCACCATCGCGCTTGCCACCTTCGGTACCGTCATCGCATTCTTCCTGGCACTGCTCTTTGTGTTCCTGCGTATTCAGACGTTCGACCGCGTGGATAACGACCTGGTGCGCTTCTTTAAGAGTATCGGCCGCGGCGTTGCGACCGTCTAATCCACCATCGTGCGCGGCACTCCCATTATGGTCCAGGGTCTGCTCATCTATTACGCGGGCTTCACCGTTTTGCGCGGCATGGGCTTCGAGACCGCTCAGGCCAACAAGATTTGGAGCACCTTCACCGCCGGCCTCGTCACCATCTCGCTCAACTCCACCGCCTACATGATGGAGGTCCTGCGCGGCGGCATCGAGTCCAGCGAGCCCGGCCAGGCCGAGGGAGCACGCTCGCTGGGCCTGTCGCAGTGTCAAGATATGCGCAAAGTCGTGTTCCCCCAGGGCATTAAAAACGCGATTCCGGCGCTCCC
>RPYR01000165.1 GCA_008671285.1 Collinsella aerofaciens
CCCGGTCGATCAGGCAGCGGATTCGCTGACGGTCACCGGCGAGCAGCTCTTGGGCAACCGGCGCACACGCGTCACGGCGCCAGACGGCGCAAAGCGGCTCAATCCCCCGCTCCTCGCGCGGCACGCACACGTCGAGCGCCTCGGCCTCAACACAGCCAGCAAGGGCACCGATTAGCTCCGAAGAGACAAACGGCATATCACAGGCGACGATAGCAACGAGAGGCAGCCGGGCCGCAGTCAGCGAACTCGCGATGCCGCGCATGGCGCCCGCCGGCCCCTCAAGGGCCGGCACTATTCGCGGCAACAGGCCGCCAAACGCGCGCTCCTCAAGATAGGCAAGCTCGCTGGGACGTGAAGTCGTCACGACCAACTCGCCGGCAACTGGCGCCAGCCGGCCCAACACGCGCTCGATGAGCGGCTCGCCGCAAAACGCCATGCGCGCCTTATCGCAGCCCATGCGCGACGACAGCCCGCCCGCTTGGACGACACAAGAAAGATCGGCACGTCTTACGGTAGTCATACGGCAAAACACCACCATCGGCATGCTCGAAACCCGGTGCACGAAGCTAAATACAGCCACCGAAATAGCAGCGCTACGAAAAGCTCGTGCAAAAACAAAACAGCGCCTTTGCGGCACGCAGCAAGACCGCGAGCACAAAAGCGCTGGTAGCGTATGGCGGGAACGTATGTGAATCGAACACATCCAAGACGTTTTGCACGCCTCGCAACGGTTTTGAGGACCGCGGAGCCCACCGGAGCCCATCCGTTCCCAAGTGCGGCGGTATTTTACCAAACCGAGCAGCCAATCTAGCGCAGGGAGCGCAGGCCGCCGGCATCCTTGTCGAGCACCGTAAAGCGCATGGCATCCAGGTGCTCCAAGATGCTGATGGCGCGTTTGCGCGACACGCCCAGGGCCTCGCGCAGCACGCTCGTGGTGGCTGCGCCGCCGGCTGCCTCAATGGCGGCGGAGACGAGCTCGCGCGCATGGGCCTCGGCGGCAGCGGACAGGGCAACGTCGCGCTCGACCTTCACGATCGAGCGGTTGAGCGAAAGCTCGCGCAGGGCGCGCGTCATGGTGTCGCGATCGAGCTGCAACTGCTCGCCCACTTCGGGCAACGTCGGTGCATCGAGGCCGGCTTCGTCAAGCAGCGCGACGATCCGCTCGCATGCCTCGCGCACCGCGCGTGCCGCCGCGGCGGCCGAATGCGGATCGAATACCTCGGCGCCTTCGGCGGCGCACACGCCACGCGAGCAGCCCTCGGCAATCAGAGCCGCGGCAACGACTTCATCGGCGGCAGGCCACGCGGCATGGGCGACGGCGCCGGGCGTAAAGCCCGTCTCCTTAGGAGACGCTGTGTGCATGGCTGACAGGGTAGCCGCCAGTGCGTCCATCGCAGCGTCGAGCACGGCGGCATTCGTATACAGCGTACCGCCCGAGCCGGCAAGCTCGCGAACAACACCTCGCGCCACTAACCCGTGCAGTGCGGCATCGACCTCGCCGACACCAAGATCCAAAGCCTCGGCAACATCAGCCGCCGTAACCGGCAGCGTCTGCAGCGCCAGCCAAGCGCCCACACCGCCCGCGATATCGCCGGACTCGATCGCCGCATACAGCGCACGCTCTCCTTCGGCAAGCTCGCGCGAGCGACGGCAGCGCGAAAGCAGCACACGCCCGCCGCCAATAAGCATCACGGGCGAATAGGACAGCACCACGGCATGGTCCCCGGCACGCAGCGGCAGCGAGTTTTCCAAGCGCACCTGAACAATACGGGTCTCGCCCACCGCCATGGGCGCCTCACCCTCCAAAAGCATGATGCGGCCGACGACCTCGGCCGTGCCGGCCATCACATGCACGCGCGCGCCCGACTCGAGCACGCGCGGCTTGGCACCCTCGCGACCCAGGTAGGTAAACGTCATCATAAAGCGCATCGTCTGGCCAAAGCGGCCCGCCACGCCGAGCATCTCACCGCGATCGAGCGCGGCGACGGCATCGCCCACCAAGTTGAGCGCCACACGCTGACCGGGCAACGCCCGCGGCGCATCGCCATGCACCTGAATCCCGCGCACGCGACAGACCGTGCGCGACGGCAAGGCCATCAGCTCGTCGCCCACCGCAACCGGCGCATCGTGCAGCGTTCCCGTCACGACGGTGCCGGCGCCCTTGATCGTAAAGCAGCGGTCGATGGGCAGACGCGGTGCGGCATCGGTGAGCTCGGCACGGGCACGGCAGGCATCCCAGCAAGCGGCAACCTGCTCGTCGAGCGCAACCAGCAGGTCATCGATCCCCGCGCCGGTCTTGGACGACACGGGCACGATCGGCGCGTCCGCAAACACGGTACCCGACAAAAAGTCATCGACATCGAGCTCGGCAAGCTCGGTCATCTCGGCGTCGGCCAGGTCGCACATCGTCAGCGCGACCACCATATGCGTAACGCCCAACAGCTCCAGCACATGCACGTGCTCGCGGGTCTGCGGCATCACGCCCTCGACGGCCGAAACCACCAGCACGGCAACGTCGATGCCTGTCGCACCCTGCACCATGGCACGCAGGTAATGCGCATGGCCCGGCACGTCGACCAGGCCGACGATCTTGCCGCTCGGCAGCGCCAGCTCGCCAAAGCCCAGCTCCACGGTCATACCGCGACGGCACTCAACCTCCAGACGGTCGGGATTCTTGCCGGTCAGTGCCTCGATCAGTGCGGACTTACCGTGGTCGACGTGGCCCGCCGTGCCAACGATAACGGGGCACTCCACCAGCGTCTGAACCTCAATCATCGAGCAATCGCCTTCTCAACGCATGCGACGAGCGTCGACGCCGCCGTCTCGATATCGCGGTCGCCCACAAGCGTACGCACATCAAACAGAATGCGGTCGTGCGAGGCGCGCGTGACGACCGGCGTATCGAAGTCTTGGATGAGCGAGCGCTTGAGCGCATCGACCGTCAGGCGCGCGTCAACAAGACGCACGGCAACGCACATCGTGGGCAGCTCCACGGTAGGCAGCGAGCCGCCACCGGGGGTCGACGATTCCTCGACGATCTCCACCTGAACGGCACAAGAGCAGCCAGCCTTATCGAGCCCGGCGACCATACGATCGCGCAGCTTGCAGGCACGTCGCTCCAAATGGGCCTGCGGTAGCGTAAGCATACTGAGCACCGGAATATCGCGATGGGCAACATCGGCGCCATCCATGTAGATACGCAGCGTGGCCTCGAGCGCCGACAGAGCCAGTTTGCCCGGGCGCAGGGCACGCATAAGCGGATGTGACCCGCAGGCCTGGACCAGATCGCGACGGCCCATGATAATGCCTGCCTGCGCGGCACCGAGCAGCTTATCGCCCGAGCACGACACCAGATCGAGCCCTGCCGCGACCGAAGCCGACGTGGGCTCCTCACCGCCGCGCACCAGGATGTCATCGGGCAACAGCGCGCCCGAACCCTGGTCCTCGTAGAACAACAGACCATGCTTGTGGGCCAGGGCGGCAAGCTCCCGAGAGCCCACTTCCTCGTGAAAGCCCTCGATGCGATAGTTGGAAGGATGGACCTTGAGGATCATGGCCGTATCGGGCGTAATGGCTTGCTCATAATCTGCCAGGTGCGTGCGGTTGGTGGCTCCGACCTCGACGAGCTTGGCGCCCGAAGCCTCCATTACATCGGGGATGCGGAAGCTGCCGCCAATCTCGACAAGCTCGCCGCGGCTGACGATGGCCTCCTTGCCCGCGGCATGGGTTGCCAACACCAACAGCACGGCGGCGGCGTTATTGTTAACGACCAGCGCGTCCTCGGCACCGGTAAGCGAGCGGATGAGCTGCGCGGCATGCTCCTTGCGCGACCCGCGCGAACAGGTGCCCACGCTGTACTCGAGTGTGCTGTAGCCGCGCGCGACCTCGGCCACGGCCTTAGCGGCCGACTCCGCGAGCGGGGCTCGACCCAGATTGGTATGGATAACCACACCCGTGGCGTTGACGGCGGGACGCAGGCTCGGCAGCGCGGAGCGATGCGCACGCCACTCGATGGCCGAGGCCAGCTCGCGCTTAGAGCGCGGAGCGGCACCGGCGCGAATGGCGGCGCGCTCCTCGTCGAGCTCAGCCGTGACGGCGGCATGCACCACCGCGTCGCAGGTCTCCCCCGCCGCCTTCACAACCGGCCACTCTGCGAGCAGCTCGTTGACGGAAGGAATAGCGCGAAGGCGGGCGCGTACCTCATCGGACATGTTCTGGCTATCGCTCATGTGCGGCCTTTCAAAACTAAAGGTGAATCAATCGTTCGAACGTCAAACTATCAGCCAATTCGATCGGCTGAGTCAATCAATCGCTATTATCCTCGCGTGCCGCGATCTTTTCCACGGGAACGGCGTTTTCCTGGGTGAGCGCAGCGCCCGTCAACGGGTCCCAACGCAACGGCGTATGGTCGAGCGGACCCACGCCCAAGGCTTGAACGCCACCGGCATCGGCGCCAAACGAACGCCCGCCGGGAGCGGCCGAGGTGA
>RPYR01000155.1 GCA_008671285.1 Collinsella aerofaciens
ATTTTACTGCAAACTCCGGGCTAAATACTACCCTGCCCAGGCGAACGAGCGTAGAGCCCTCCTCAAGGGCAGACTCAAAGTCCTCGCTCATACCGCAGGAAAGCTCAGGCAGGTTCAAATCGGGATGCGCCGCCTCCAGCTCATCCCTCAGCTCACGAAGCCCCGCAAAGGTGCGGCGTGCCACATCCTTATTCCCCCGGGGCGCCATAGTCATAAGCCCCTGTACGCAAATTCCCTCAAGTTCTGCAAGCTCACCCGCGGCGGCGCGAATCTCATCGGGTGAAAAGCCTCCCTTCGACTCCTCACCACTCACATTGACCTCAATGAGCACACGCTGGGGGCCGACGAGCTCGCCTGCCTCAATCTTGCGAACAGCACGGCTCGAGATCGCCTGCGCCAGATGCAGCGAACCCACCGAGTGAATCAGCTCGGCTGAGCCCAGCACCGCATTGATCTTATTGGTCTGCAGGTTGCCGATCATATCGAAGCGCACCTCGGGCAGCTCCGGATGCTCCGCCAGACCCGTGAGCTTGCGAACCAGCTCCTGCGGGCGGTTCTCGGCAAAATGGCGATACCCCGCCTGGATGGCGGCAACGGTCTCATCGACACCAACGGTCTTGGACACGGCAATGAGGCTCGCGGCGTCGTGGGGACGGCCCGCGCGATCGAGCGCCGCATAAAAACGTTCCAGAATCTGCTCGCGGCGAGCGCGCATCAAGTCCAAATAGTTATCCATTGCCAATCGCCTCCGCTGACAGCCAAACAAGTAGTCCCATGCTAACGCAAGAGCGCGGCCCCGCATGTGCAAGGCCGCGCTCACTTAGGTATTTACAATCTTTCGACGAACGGGGTTACTTACTCCTCGTCGTCCTCGCCATCGTCCTCATCCTCAAGATGATCGAGCAGGTAGCGAAGACCCTCGCTGACCTCGTTAACGGGCACCTTGGCAACGTAGCGTACATCGACGGCTGGCATCATGATAACACCCTCGCCAGAAGGCACGCGCATGCTCTCGAGCTCATCCTCATCAGTGCAGGCGATATCACCGGCAGTCATACGCTGTCCGGTCAACAGGAAGGTCAGACGGCAGGCGGCATCGATGGAAATCGAGGCGATGCGATCGAGATAGCGCGATACCATGATGGCGCGGCGCAGGTCGTCATAGTTGCTGTCGTCGTCCATAAAATCGCCCGTGTCCATGCGGTTAAGGGTGCGGAAGAACTTCTCGTAGGCGGCGTGCACTGGCTCGTCCTCGACGGCCAAGTTGCAGATGATGGACATGTCGTTGGTGACGAGCGCAGAAAGCGAAGAGCCCAGCACCTGGTAGACGGCCTCAGCCTCGGCCTCGACCGTGCCGACAAGCTCCTTGGGCAGCGAGATGTCGGCCTTGATCATATGACGCGTGGCGCGGCAAATCTGGCGAACCTTATCGGTCATGCGCTGCAGGTTAAAGTCGACGTAGATGATCGTCTGCAGCAAGCGGAAGTCGGAGGCGACCGGTGACTGCGTGGCAATCAGGTTGTAGCAGACGGCCTCCAGGTTGGCGCAGCGTGCGTCAATCGAAAGCGTGCGCTTCTTGGTCTTGGTGGCGAGCTTGCGGTCGTCGGTCACATAGGCCTTCACGGCGTCGTGAAGGGCCAGATCGACGGCCTCGTAGATGCTCAGCATCTCGTGACGGGCCTCGATGAGCTGACGGGAAAACAG
This sequence comes from Collinsella aerofaciens, assembly GCA_008671285.1. The sequence goes on from RPYR01000155.1 coordinate 1,705, forward strand.
TTTGCGCATGGTTCACTCCAATCAGTTGGGTGCGGTCATGCCGCCCGCACAGTGAATACGCACCGGACCAGATCCGATCGGCTTGGGACTAGTCGCACCGATCAGCCAAAGCGGCCGGTGATATAGTCTTCCGTCCGCGAGTCCACCGGGCTGGTGAAGATCGCGTCGGTTTGACCATACTCGATGAGCGTAGCGGGCTCGCCGGCAACTTCCTGCAAGAAGAATGCGGTGTAGTCGCTAATGCGAGCTGCCTGCTGCATTGAATGCGTGACGATGATGATCGTCATCTCGGGCGCCAGCTCGGCCATCAGATCCTCGACCTTAGAGACGGACGTGGGGTCGATGGCGGAGCAGGGCTCGTCCATCAGAAGGACATCGGGTTGCACCGCAAGCACGCGCGCGATGCACAGACGCTGCTGCTGACCGCCCGAGAGCGCCAAACCATCCTTGTTGAGCTGATTGGATACCTCTTTCCAGAGGTTGGCGCGCTTGAGCGATTCTTCCACGATGTCATCGAGGTCACTTTTGCTAGTCACGCCCTGCAGACGAGGGCCAAAGGCGACATTCTCGTAGATGGATTTAGGAAACGGGTTGGGCTGCTGAAAGATCATGCCCACGCGACGACGGAGATCGACCGGGTCGACACCCTCGGCATAGATATCGTTGCCGTCGAGCGTCATGGTGCCCTCGACGCGCGTGCCCTCGATCAGGTCATTCATGCGGTTGATGCAGCGCAAAAACGTCGACTTGCCGCAGCCCGAAGGGCCAATGAAGGAGGTGATGGCGTTTTTGGCGATGTTGAGGTCAAGCCCCGTCAGCGCATGAAAGTCACCGTACCAAAAGTTGAAATCCTTGGCCGTAATGGCCGCTTGCTCCAACGTGGGAGCGGACTGATAAACGGACATGGGACTCCTTAACTAGCGACGCTTGCGCGACAGGAAGCGCGCAAACAGGTTGAAGGCCAGAATGATCACCATCAGCAAGAGCGCGGTGCCGTAGGCTGCGTTCATGTTGATGCCGTCGTTGGCAAGCAGATACAGGTGAACCGTCATGGGGCGGCCGGAATCGAGCGGCGAAATAGGTAGATTGATGGCCTGCCCCATGGTATAGAGCACCACCGCGGTCTCGCCAATGGCACGGCCGATGGCGAGAACGATGCCCGTGGCAATACGGCCAAAGGCAGAAGGAAGCACGATCTTGGAGACAACCTGCCACTTGGTGGCGCCCAGGCCATATGCGCCCCAGCGGATATAGCGCGGAACGGCGCGAATGGCCTCTTCGGTGGTACGCATGACGATGGGAAGCATCAAGAGCGCGAGTGCCAGGGCGGCCGAGACCATCGAAAGGCCCAGGCCCATGGCCTCGACAAACAAGGCGTAGCCAAACAGGCCCATAACGATGGAGGGCACCGAGGCCAAAGCGTCAGCAGCGTAGCGAATGAGCTCGACGACCTTGCCCTGCTTGGCGTACTCGGCCAGATAGACGGCTGCCAGCACAGCGATCGGCGTGCAGATAAGCATGGCGAGCGCCGTCACGTAGACGGTCGAGACGATCGTGGGCCAAATTCCGCCCTCGGCGTTGACGCCCTGGGGCCAACCGAAGATAAAGTCGAGCGAGATGTGTGGCAGGCCGTTGATGACCACGTAGGCGATGATAGCGACCAGCACCAGCGTGGTGATGTAGGCAGCGGCACGAAACACGCCAAGCATGATCTTGTTGGACAGGTCCTTGTTGATGCGGCCCTTCTTGCCGTGGGAAAGGGCACGCTTGATGCGCTCGCGCGACGAGGTCGTATCGACCGTCGTGTCAACGGAATCGGACATAGCCTACCCCCTCTTCTTCTTGGAAATCAGACGGACGATGCCCACCAGCGTGGCGGAGATGATAAACAGGACCACGCCCATGCCGAACAGCGCCGAGCGATGCAGACCCGAGGAATAGCTCATGTCGAGCGCGATCTGGCTCGTGAGCGTCGAGATAGGGCTCGCAATGCTGTCGGGAATAACCGGGGCGTTACCCACGACCATGAGCACGGCCATGGTCTCTCCGATGGCACGGCCCATACCCAGCACGATGGCATCCACGATACCCAGCTTAGCGGCAGGCAGCACGACCTTATAGATGGTCTGCCACTTAGTAGCACCCATGGCATACGATGCCTCGCGAATGCCCATGGGAATGGAATTGAGGGCATCGATGGTGAGCGTGGTGATGGTAGGGACGATCATGATGGCGAGCACAAACCACGCCGTCAGCGCACCAAAACCAAGGCCGCCGGTCAGTTGTGCGATAAACGGGCGGATGATGATCATGCCGAAAAAGCCGTAGATGATAGAAGGGATGCCGGCCAGCAGGTCGACGGCAGGGCTGATGAGCTTGCGCACGCGCTTGCCGGCGATCTCGACCAGGTACACGGCCGTGCCCACACCTAGCGGCACGCCCATGGCGAGCGCACCGACGGTCACCAGACCTGAGCCGGCAAGCAGCGACATGATGCCGTAGTGGCCCTCAGAGGGCGCCCACGTAAAGCTAAAGAAGTCCGCCAGACCGATGTCGGTAAAGACGGGCAGCGCCGAGTACGTGGTAAAGACAAAAATCAGGATGACGGTAACGACCGCCAAAAACGCGCAGGCAAAGAAGATCCACTGCAGCGCCTTCTCCTTGATATAGGTACTGCGCGATACGAGCGCCAGCTCGCGCTTCTTGGGTGCCTGAGCATTCTGCTCAGTCTGGGAGTTTTCCTGTGCTTCCATGCTACTCACTCCCCTTCTCGTCGTTGGTGACGGGAATAAAGCCCGCCTCGCGAATCTGCTTGTCCATCTTTTCGGACGTCACGTAGTCGATGTAATCCTGCGCCTGCTGCGAAGGCGCACCCTTCACAAAGAAGTAAAGGTCGCGCGAGATGGGATAGCCGCCACTCGCGACCGTCTTCTCGGACGCCTCAACATGATTGACCGAGACAGCCTTGACCGAGGTCTTGGCGTTGAGGCTATCGACGAAGCCCAGCGAAATGTAGCCGATGGCCCCACGCGAACGAGATACCACGTCGCGCACCTGGCCCGTACCCGAAAGAACAGCCGAGCGGCGATCGAACGGCGTGCCATCCATCACGATGGTACGGAAGGCCTCGCGCGTACCGGACGCCTCGTCTCGGTTGATGACCTGAATCCTCAGGTCCTCGCCACCGACCTCTTTCCAATTGGTAATCTTGCCGGCGTAGATATCGCGGAGCTGCTCGGTCGAGAGGTTATCGACGGGGTTGTCGTCGTTCACGATGACCGCAATACCGTCGTGGGCAATGACGATGGGAGTCAGGCCCAGATCCTGTTCGTCGGCATTGAGTCCACGGGAGGAGCTGGCGATATCGGCCGTGCCGGCGCTGACGGCCTCGATCCCAGCGGAAGAACCCAAACCGGAAACGAGCACGTCGATGCCGGTCTCCTCCTTAAAGCCCTCGGCCGCAATCTCGGCGATAGGAAGGCAGGTCGTGGAGCCGGCAACGGTAATGGAAGAGGTAGAAGATCCCGAAGAACAGGCGCACAGCGTAAGCGTAAGCACAGCGGCGCTCAGGACCGATACGATCTTTCTCATAGCATCACGCCGATCGCAGCATGGCGCCCACAGGTGCCGTCCTCGTTACGGTAGGAATAAAAGCGGTCGTTCTGACGCACAGTCGAAAGCTGGGTATCCACGATATTATCCGCGTCGACACCGACATCTACCAGCGCCTCGCGAATGGCAGCGGAAAGATCAAGCATGCGAGAGGTATTCGCATCGATGCAAGAGAACTCGGCGGCAAAGCGATCCATGAGTTCCTGGGATACCTCATATTCGTCACCCAAGATATGGGGGCCGATATAGGCGGAAACGTCGCTCGCATCGCAACCGGCAGCATCGCAAAGCGCCTGGCACGCCTTGGCGGAAATACGTGCAATCGTGCCCTTCCAACCGGAGTGCACCACGGCAAATCCGCCGGGGGCCACCAGCACCACGGGAACGCAGTCGGCAAAGCAGAGCAGCACGGGCACGTTATGCGCCGTGCAGACGATGGCATCACAGCCCTCGGCAATCTGCTCGCGAACGTCCTCAAGGTCATCGGCGCCGTTCGAGGTCACCGCAACGATATGATCACCATGGACCTGATTGGGAACGAGCAGGTTGTGCTCACACTCGGCGGCACCCATAGCCTCGAGCGCACGACAACGATTTTCTTGAACAGCAAAGGGGTCGTCGCCAACATGCGAGCCCAAGTTGAGTGAGGAGTACGCATCTTCGGAAACGCCACCGGCGCGCTCGGTGAAGGCAAAGCGAACATCGGATGTCGCGCCCTCCACCAACGTAACTCCATCATGGTCGACACGCGAAACTTTGTCCGCACGTGCTGCCATACTAAAGCCTCCTAATAACACAAGTACCGCGGCATCGCCGCTACAGCCCGCGTTTATACGGCTGTCATACTTCTCTAAAAGGATACCTGCTGCGCTGGAGGCAATCGTAAAGGGAACGTAAAGAGATTGGAGGTTCTAGTTTACAAAGTCGAAATAAAAAGGGCGCGTCCATACGGACACGCCCCTGTGCACAACAATGCAAAGAACGACTTAGAAGCTACCGCGCTTCAGGAAGTCGGGAAGCTCGAACTGATCGTTGCCGAAGTTAGGAAGCTCGGTGCCACCGACGTTGCGGGTCGGAGCGGCCTGAGCCGGGCTCGTGGCAGGAGCGGTGCGCTGCGGCTCAGCGGAGGCAGCGGCCTTGCTCTGAGACTGCTGAGCAGCAAAGAGCTCGTCCTGACGGTTGACGTTGGAGTCGGAGAAGCCCGTAGCGATGACGGTGATACGCACCTGATCGCCCAGGGACTCGTCGACAACGGTACCGAAGATGATGTTGGCCTCGGGGTCGACGGCGTTGGCGACAACGTCGGCGGCGTCGCTGATCTCCTGGATGCCCAGGTCCTTGGAACCGGCGATGGAGAGCAGCACGCGCGTGGCACCATCGATGGAGCTCTCGAGCAGCGGGCTGGAGATGGCCTGCTGGGCAGCGTCGACGGCACGGGTATCCCCAGAAGAGGTACCGATACCCATCATGGCGGTACCGGCCTGCTTCATGATGGTCTTAACATCGGCGAAGTCCAGGTTGATGATACCGGGGACGGTGATGAGGTCGGTGATGCCCTGGGTGCCCTGGGAAAGGACGCCATCGGCAATCGCGAAGGCCTCGAGCATGGTGGTCTTCTTCTCGGCGATGTCGAGCAGCTTATCGTTAGGGATGACGATCATGGTGTCGACGCAATCGGAGAGGGTCTTAATGCCCTCCTCGGCGCTCTTCTTGCGCTTGCGGCCCTCGAAGGTGAAGGGCTTGGTCACGACGGCGACGGTCAGCGCACCGACCTCGTTCATCGCGATATCGGCAACGATGGGAGCAGCGCCGGTACCGGTGCCACCGCCCTCGCCGCAGGTGATGAACACCATGTCGGCGCCAGCGAGCGCCTCGGCAATGTCGTCGCGGGACTCATCGGCAGCCTTGCGGCCAACCTCGGGGTTGGCGCCGGCGCCCAGGCCGCGGGTAAGGTCGGTGCCGATGTGCACCTTGATATCGGCATCAGAGATCGCGAGTGCCTGAGCATCGGTGTTGATGGCAACAAACTCGACGCCGCGGATGCCCTCTTCGATCATTCGATTGACCGC
>RPYR01000267.1 GCA_008671285.1 Collinsella aerofaciens
AGCTCGGAGACGATGACGGTCACGATGTCCTAGTGACCAGCGGCCTTAATGGCCGCGCGATCGAAGCTGATGAGAGGCTGGACTGCCTTGACAACATCGCCCATCTAGACAAAGCGGGCAAAACCCTTGCCGTTCATTTCCACGTTGCCCCGCCCTACATGGATAACCACGCGCCGCGCGTCCTCGGTGATCATGCCAATGGAGTGGTTGGTGACAGTGGTGGCGCCGATGCGGCCGTTGGCGGGCGCATAGATGGTGCCGGTAATGGGCTCGATGCCATAGCCCTGGCCAAGCATGCCCGAGGCGATCGTCTCGTCGGGAACCTCTTCCAGGTTGACGAGCACGCCGTTGACGGGGGCGTAGATGACGCCTTCGCGGGTAGCGAAGCTTGCTGCGGGCGGAACGGACGCCTCGCCGGTCGAGGTGAAGGTGGACTTAAGCGAATCGAGCAGACCCATAGTTGCCTCCAACTTAATATAGGCGCATATCGCGCGTTTGGTTTGCCGGAAACGTTTCATACCTGTTTCGCGGCTTGGTCAACGCCCCTATTTTACGCTGCTCAACGATACCTCTGAACTGGGATTATGTGATATATCAGTTGGAGGGAAACTTATTGCCGGAGTGTTTCTGCGCCACGGGTTCAAGTGGGGTACGCTTGAAGGTAAAAACAAGGGCGCTTAATTTGCGCGAAGGGAGCACATATGATTGTCGAGAACCATGCGCTGTGGGGCGAGGAGCCGACCGAGGAATATCCGGCGACCTTTACGTATTTGGGTGCCGAGCCGCTGCCCGATAAACCGAATGGCCGCCGCCCTGCCGTGATTATCTGCGGCGGAGGTGCGTTTACGCATATCGCTCCGCATGAGCAGGATCCCGTGGCGTTTGCGTTTTTGGATCACGGCTACCAGGCCTTTGTGCTCAACTATGTGACGAGCGGCACGGGTGACGTAAGTTTTCCGCACCCGCAGGCAGATCTTGCCAAGATGGTCGCCACGGTGCGCGCCAACGCTGACGAGTGGCATGTCGATCCCAAGCGCGTGTGCGTCGTGGGCTTTTCTGCTGGCGGCATGATTTGCGCCTCGCTGGCAACACAGTGGAAGACCGGCCCCTTCGCGGCACTTGCCGGGGCGCGTCCGGACGACATTCGTCCCGATGCCGTGGTGCTGGGCTATCCATTGCTCGACTTTGCCTATGTGCGTGACATGCAGACGCGCGATCCGCGCATTGACTTGCGTGTGCCCAAGACGGGCGGCAAGACGGGGCGCGATTTGCTCAACGACTACCTGTCGATGGTGACGGGCGGCGAGGCAACTGACGAGCATCTGGCCGACATCTGCCCCACCACGCATGTTTCGCGTCAGATGCCACCGACCTTTGTGTGGGGCGTGTCCGACGACAAGACGGCGCCGATCGCGCAGGTATACCCGTTTGCGCAGCGCATGGCCGAGGAGGGCGTTGCATGCGAGATGCACGTCTTCGACCAGGGTGGTCACGGCCTTTCGCTCGGCAACGCCAACACCGCGGTCGACAACGAGGACAAGCAGGTGGCAGTCCGCCCTTGGATTCGCCTAGCCTTCCGCTTCCTGGAGCGCCATCTGTAAGAGTCTCGGCATCCCAGCCCTTCAATATCTTGCGGTGAAATAGTTCCTATCTGGGGCATCAACCAGTCCATCCAGGAACTATTCCACCGCAACTTCGTTTTTGATGCCCCGCCCGGAAACTGCGTCCCAGTTTTGCCTTTCAAGGTGGGACGCAGTTTCCCATAGGGCCTCGACTGGGAAAGTGCGTCCCGTTTCGAGTGGGGATTCCGGGATGCATTTTCCGTAAGAGGCCTGTTTGGGAAACCATATCCCGTTTCGAGCCAGAATTCTGGGATGTAGTTTCCCCGAGGGGCCCCGTTGGGAAACTGCGACCCGTTTCGAGCGGGAATAACGGTACACGCTTTCCGCAAGGGCATCGTTTCCTACCAGACGGTGAACTGGGCGTTTTCTGTGTTCCAATGGACATCGCGAACGTAGTCGCGCACGCCCGTCGCATCTCGTGCTTCGAACAACTCAAGAATATGGGCATGTTCGTTGTTGGCTTTGTTGAGCAGTTTGCACGCCGTCTCCTGGTCGACAGTCTCGTAATCGCGCTTGATAAAGCAGCGCTCGAGCTGCGAGATCATATCGCGCAGACGGTCGTTGCCGCAGCGGTTGAAGTACGTCAGATGAAAGTCTCGCTGAATGTCGTCGTACTTTCGGATGAGACCGCCTTGGATCGCGAGGTCCATAGAGCCGACGAGAAATTTCAGCTGCGTAATGTCATCGTCGGTTAGGTTCGGACAGGAGAGATATGCGGCCTGCCCGTCGAGCGGTCCCATAATCTCAAAGACTTCAACGGCGTTTTGCTGATCGAACCCACGGACGCGGAATCCGCGGCGGGGGAGATTGTCCAGGTAGCCATCGCTTGCCAGCTGGATGAGCGCTTCGCGGACCGGCGTGCGCGACACGCCCATGGCATCGCAGATCGTCTGCTCGCTCAGCCGGTCGCCGGCGGACAATTCGCCGGCGTCAATACGGCTCGAAATATAGTCGTATACGTGGTCCTTCAGGGGCCTTCTGAGCGTTTCCATGAGCTTATGTTCCTTAACTGTATATTTCTAAAATTAAATACGTTTCGCTTGAATAGCTCAATTGAATTATAGAACGACCAGCTAAATCGTGCTACTTTGCGCCGATACGTAAGAATACGCTTACCGATGAATATCTACCGTTCAGTATTGTATACAATATACAAAACAGGAAAACCGCACTAAGATAAAGCCATCGAAAGGAAGGCGGGCGCGAAGAAGTCCCGCTCTCTGCTAAGAGATCCAAGGAGGATCATCATGACCAAGTTCAGCCACGTCATCATCCGCCGCCCCGGCAAGTCCCTGAGCAATGGCATCACGAGTGCCCCCGAGCTTGGCCAGCCCATCTACGAGCGCGCCATCGAGGAGCACTACGATTACGAGCATGCGCTCGAGCAGTGCGGCGTGGATGTCTCGGTGCTGCCGGCACTCGAGCAGTATCCTGACAGCTGCTTCGTCGAAGATCCGGCCGTTATCACTCGCTGCGGCGCCATCATTACCAACCCCGGCGCCGATAGCCGCAACGGCGAGAAGGACGAGATCGAGCCGGCCGTCCGTCGCTTCTTTGACGACGAGCATGTCAAGCACATCGTTTCTCCGGGCACGCTCGACGGCGGCGACGTCATGATGGTCGGCGACCATTTCTACGTCGGTCGCTCCGCTCGCACCAACGAAGAGGGCATCCGCCAGTTCTGCGAGATTCTCGAGGGCTGGGGCCTCGAGGGTTCCGAGGTTCCGCTGGAGGAGGTCCTGCACCTCAAGACGGGCGTCAACTACATCGAGGACAACAACATGCTCGTCTCCGGTGAGTTTATCGATAAACCCGACTTTGCCCAGTACAACAAGATCATCGTGCCCGAGGACGAGGCTTACGGCGCCAACTGCATCTGGGTCAACGGTACGGTCATCGTCGCCGAGGGCTATCCGACCGTGCTCAAGGCCGTGCAGGATCTGGGCTACAAGACGCTCGTCGTCGATACCTCCGAGTATCGCAAGGTCGACGGTGGCCTTTCTTGCCTGTCGCTGCGCTTCTAACGCGATGGCTGTAACAGTCTGATGATCGCTTGACCGATGGCCCGGCACCCGATTCGGGACGTCCGGGTCATCTTTCGTTCGATCACATGATGAAGGGGGTGCACATACAATGGCCTCTAAAGCTCAAAACGACGAGATTATCGACCCTAATGGCCTCGATCTCTTTCGTCTGACCATGATGGTCATTACCGCCAGTATTTGTGGCGGCATCTTCTCGCTTGCCGGCGATATGGCAGCGGGCGGGGCAAATACCGGTGCAGTTATCGTCTCGTGGGGAATTTGCTTTATTGGCGTCTTTGCGCTGATGATGGTGTTCAACGGTTTGTCTCAGGCCCGTCCCGACCTGACCGGCGGCATCTATGCATACGCTGCGGCCGGTTTTGGCGATTACATTGGATTCAACTCCGCCTGGGGCTACTGGATCAGCGCATGTCTTTCCAACGTGAGCTTTGCGCTCTTGCTGTTTAGCGCGCTGGGCTATTTCTTCCCTGCGTTTGGCGCGGGCAACAACTTGCTTTCCATCGTCTGCGCCAGTGTGTTTTTGTGGTTCCTTACCGCCCTTGTGCTTCGTGGCGTTAAGGAGGCTGCGGGCATTAACACGATCGTTACGTTGGCGAAGCTGGTGCCGTTGGGACTCTTTGTGCTGAGCATCGTGCTCCTGGGCAAGTTCAACGTCGATATCTTTATGGACAACTTCTGGGGAGAGCCGGCTGGTCCTGGCTTTGGCGAGCAGGTTGTCTCGACCATGATCGCCCTTGTCTGGGTCTTCACGGGCATCGAGGGCGCTGTCGTTATCTCGGGCCGTGCAAAGTACGTGCGTGACGTCGGCCGCTCGACGGCACTTGGATTCGCGGCTGTGTTCACGCTGTATCTGATCATCTCGATGCTGTC
>RPYR01000265.1 GCA_008671285.1 Collinsella aerofaciens
AAGGGTGCCGCTGAAGGTTCCGTCGTAGATGCGACCCGCGCCGCACGAGGGACTACGGTCCTGCAGGATGCACGCGGCGATCTCTTCCGGCCCGCCCGCCTGCTCGCACATATCGAGCGCTCGTTGGGCACCCAGGCGAAATTCGCGATCGACCGATATGCCCTCGCAGGTACGAACCTCTCCGTTCACAATCTCGCACGGCTTGCTCGGCGTGGGCAGGCCCCCAAAGACCTCAGGGCACCCCAAGAGGACCTCGGTCCCTGTACGCTCGCAGGCCTCGACCAACTCGCGATGGTAGTTGTCTAGCCCGTTATACTTGCAGCTCTCGCCCATCAAGCAGGCGCTCACCACGATCTTCATTTCCATCCCTCTCAAGCAAAACGCCCCATTTGAGAAAGCTGCTCAAATGGGGCGTCGGCGTTTACTGGCTCGGCCGCGGCTTTACTGCTGCTTGGGCATCAGCGGATTCTCGCGCGTGAGGAGGTTCATGAACTCCTCGCCCGTGATGGTCTCCTTCTTATACAGATAACGAGCCAGCTCGTGGAGCTTAAACTTGTTCTCCTTCAGAATCTGCAAAGCGCGGTCGTGCGCATCCTCGATCAGCTTGGCGACAATCGCGTCCACGCGCTCGGCCGTACCGGGGGCGCAGGTGAGCGACGTGTCCTGATTGAGATACGCGTTCTGCACGGTACCGAGCGCCATCATGCCAAACTCGTCGGACATACCAAAGCGCGTCACCATATTACGGGCGAGCTTGGTGGCCTGCTCGATGTCGTTGGCGGCGCCGGTCGTCATCTCTCCAAAGATGAGCTCCTCGGCTGCGCGGCCACCGCAATAGACAGCGAGCTTGTCCAAGACCTCCTGGCGCGTCGTCAGGAAGCGCTCGTCCTCCTCGACCTGCATGGTATAACCAAGAGCACCGCTCGTGCGCGGCACGATGGTGATCTTCGTGACCGGCGCAGAGCCCTTCTGGCGAGCGGCAACGATGGCATGGCCGATCTCGTGCTTAGAAACGACCTGCTTCTCGTGGTCGGACAGCACCGTGGACTTACGCTGCTGGCCGGCAATGACGACCTCCACCGACTCCTCGAAGTCGTCCTGGGTTGCACGCTTGCGACCCTCGCGAACGGCGCGCAGGGCGCCCTCGTTGATGATATTGGCCAGGTCGGCGCCCGAGGCACCGGGCGTGGCGCGGGCAATCGCGGTCAGGTCGATCGGCGGCTCGGTCTTCACGCTCTTGGCATGCAGCTCGAGGATGTTCTTGCGGCCGGTCAGATCGGGCAGCTCGACGGGGATGCGGCGGTCAAAACGACCGGGGCGCAGTAGAGCGGGATCGAGACTGTCGGGGCGGTTGGTTGCGGCAAGGACAACGATACCCTTGTGGTTATCGAAGCCATCCATCTCGGTCAGCAACTGATTGAGCGTCTGCTCGCGCTCGTCGTTGCCGCTAAAGCCGCCGCCATCGCGCTTCTTACCGATGGTATCGATCTCATCGATAAAGACGATACACGGTGCCTTTTCCTTGGCCTGCTTAAACAGGTCACGAACCTTAGCAGCGCCGCGACCGACAAACATCTCAACGAACTCAGAGCCCGAAATGCTAAAGAACGGAACACCGGCCTCGCCGGCAACAGCCTTGGCAAGCAGGGTCTTACCGGTACCCGGAGGGCCAACAAGGAGAGCACCACGCGGCAGCTTGGCGCCGATCTCCTCGTAGCGCTGCGGCTTCTCCAGAAAGTCGACGACCTCCTTGAGAGACTCCTTGGCCTCTTCCTGACCGGCGACGTCCTTAAAGGTCACGCCCACGTCCTTGGAGGCGATCACGCGCGCGCCGGACTTACCCAGTCCGCCGCCGCCAAAACCGCCGCCGCCAAAGTTCATCGACGGGCCGTCATCGCCCATAGCCTTCTTCATGCGGCGGTTGAGCCACCAACCGATGAGGAAGAAAATCGCCATGGGAAGAATGAGTGTGAGCAGGTAGTAGGTCATCAAACCCGAGTTTTTATCGGGAACGACCGACTCCAGCGAAGCGCCAGACTCAAGCACGCGATCGGTAAAGCCCGCGTCATTCGGCACACCGGTCGTCTTGTAGGCGATGTTCTCGTCCTCGCCCTTCTTGGTGTAATAAATCGAGTAATCGTCCGTGTTGTACTCGACCTTGTCGACGCTCTTCTTATCGAGCGCTTTGACAAACGTCGAGTAATCGGTCTTCGTAATCTGCTGCGTGTGACCGATGTTGGGAAACAGAACGGTCGAGAGCACGAGGTAGACGACGAAGGCGATGAGCACGTAGAGAATCATATTCCGTCTACGTTTGTTGTCATCCATCTCCATCTGCTTGAACTCCATCTACTGGGGTTGATAATGCTTTCTAGAATACCCAACCCGGACGGCGATAAACCGACGCCGGGCACGAAAGGACAGAGATGGCATCACTGTAAGTCGGCAAGGTTCAAATCTATACAGGCGACGGCAAGGGCAAGACGACGGCTGCGCTGGGGCTCGCGCTGCGCGCGACGGGCTACGGGCTCGACGTTCTTAGGCTGCAGTTTGCCAAGAAACTGCACTGCGCCGAACACGATGCCGCGCCGCGCCTGGGGCTGCGCATCGTACAAGCTGACCGCGACACGCCCGAGGCTTGCGCCGCACAGATCATGGAGCTCGCATGCGAGCAGATATCACAGGTCGACGTTCTGATTTTGGACGAACTCGGCGAGGCCATGCGCCGCGGCTTCGTGACACGCGAGGATGTCGAAGCGCTGATCGCGATAAAGCCCGCCACCACGGAACTCGTGCTCACCGGCCGCGGGCTGCTGCCGTTGGCCGACCTCGCGGACTTAGTCACCGAAATGCGTCCCATCAAACACTACTTCGACGAAGGCCTCCTAGCCCGCCAAGGCATCGAATACTAATTGATTCGTTTTCCGCCAACACCTACAGCTCATAAGGAAGTTGCGGTGGAATAGTACTTGTTTGACGGTCCGCAAGGGCTTTTCAGGAACTATTTCACCGCAACTTATCAGGGGTATCTGACGGATGAGCTAGGCGGTGGCGCGACCTAGCCAGTTGCCGCTGTGGTGGTAGATGGTGAACATGGTTGCGGTGATGAGCCAGGTTACGGGGTAAACCAGCAGTAGATGCTCGAGCGACGGATCGAAGGGCATGATCGCAAACACCCAGATCACCCTCAAGACAACGGTGCCAAAGATGGTGAGCATCATAGGCTGCAAACTCACGCCGGCGCCGCGGATGGAACCCGAGGCGTTCTCGATAATCGAGAAAATCGCATAGAACGGCGCAATGAAATGGAGGATAGTCGTGGTGTACGCCGAAATCGAAGCATCGTCGACAAACAAACGCGACAGCGGGCCCGAGAACACCAGCAGCACGGCAGACAGGCCACCAATGAGCATAAACGACAGCACGAGCGACGTATGGTAGCCCTTGCGCATGCGCTCGTAGTTGCGCGCGCCAAAGTTCTGCGCCGAGAACGTAGTGATCGATACGCCGAGCGCCTCGGTCACCATCCAGATAATGCCATCCAGGCGCCCAGATAGACCCCAAGCAGTCGTGACATCGGCGCCAAACGAATTAACCGACACCTGGATCAGCACGTTCGAGATCGAATAGGCAGCCGATTGAAAACCGAGTGGCAGACCACACGAGATCATACTCTTGCAAATACCGCGATCGATACCGAGCTTAGACAGCGAAAGACGCCATGCACCCGGAGCGCGCATCATGCGCAACACGATCATCGTTGCATTGGAGCAAATGGTCAGCGCCACTGCGATGCCGCAGCCCAGCGCCTCCATATGCAACACAGCGACAAAGATGATATCCAGCACCACGTTAACAAGGCAGCCAGAGGCAATGATCACGGCGGGCCCGCGCGTGTCGCCCACGGCACGCAGCAGTGCGGTTCCCATATTCAGCAGCAGTGCCGCAACCATCGCGGCAAAATAACAGCGAGCATAGGCCTCACCCTCGGCCAATAGTTCATGCGGCGTGTTCATAAGCACCAGCATGGGCTCAACGAACACTATGCCAAGAATCGAGAAAGCGATACCGCCCACCAGCGCGAGCGTCATGGCTGTATGGACCGAACGACTCAGTCGCTCATCATCGTGCTGGCCAAAATACTGACCGGTAATGACCGCGCAGCCGGCGCCGACGCCAACGCAAAAGCCAATGCAGAGCTCGGTGAGGACCATCGTGGCCTGAATGCCGCCCAGCGCGAGCTTGCCGCCAAACTGGCCAACGATATACGTACCGATAAGCGTGTAGGCCTGCTGAAAAAACGAACTAAAGAAGATGGGGACGCACAGCGACAGCAGCTGTTGCCAAATGACACCCTGCGTTACATCGATAGCCGTAGATTTCTTAGCCACACGCCCTCCCCGCCAACGTATGTTAAACAACAAAACGGCAATTTAAGACCAAAGCCAATGTCAGCTTAGCACCGACTGGCGTCGACCGAAACACCCCGAATCAGAGCCAGGTGCGAAATATCTGCCTAGTGATACAAACCCGGCTGGTAGTGATACTCATTGCTCACATGCGGGCACAGCTGCCAAAAGGCGACGGCACTCGCCGCGGCCACGTTGAGCGAATCGACCCCGTGCGCCATCGGAATGCGCACCGCGTGGTCACAGCCGGCAATGGTCTTGGCGAGCAAGCCGGCACCCTCGGTGCCCATAAAAATCGCCAAGCGATCAATCTTCTGCAGTACAGGATCATCAAGCGAAACAGAGTCGTCCGTCAACGCCATAGCGGCACACGAAAAACCGGCATCGTGCAACGCGCTCAGACCATCATGCGGCCACACACGAGCCTCGCTGCCAATGCGCGTCCACGGCACCTGAAACACGGTGCCCATGCTCACGCGGGCCGAGCGACGGTACAGCGGGTCGCAGCACGTCGGGCTGACCAAAATACCGTCAACGTTCAATGCGGCAGCCGAGCGGAAAATCGCGCCAACATTGGTGTGATCAACAATACCCTCAAGCACGCACACGCGCACCGGACGATCCCCCGCCGCCTCGACGACGCCGCCCAAGAACTCATCAACCGGAATCTGACGCGGGCGACGGAACGCCGCCAGCGCGCCGCGCGTCACGTTAAAGCCCGTCAACTGCTCCATGAGCTCCATGGAGGCCACGAACACGGGAACCGGACCCGCTCCCTCGCGCACGACAAGCTGGTCAAACAGCGGCATCATCTGGTCGAGCCAGCGCTCGCCCAGAAGAAAGCTCACCGGCTCATATCCGGCGCGCACGGCACGCTCGATGACCTTGGCGCTCTCCGCAATAAAGATGCCCTTTTGCGGCTCCAGCACGCAGCGAAGCTCACGCTCGGTCAGTCGCACGTAGGCATCGAGCCGCTCGTCCTCGAGCGAATCAATTCGCAGAACCTCAACGGCATCAGTCATAGCAGCCAGCCCGCACCCTTCTTTACAGCACATCTATACCAAACGAGGCGACGCTAAGCGCCGCCCCATGCATTCAATCAACCCGATGATACCGTTCACGCCAGACGATTTACGCCTCGATGCGACGATACGTCACGAACTCATAATTGACGCCCTCGTCACCCTCACCGGCGGCAATCGTCGCGACCCCGCTACGCTGCGCAATCTCCCACGCGGGATCGACGTCCAAGTCGGGAAAGTACGTGTCCACGGGATGGACGCAGTGGTTATGAGTGACCTCGGCCTCCACGCAGTACGGCAAAAACTGCCGATAGACATCGCCGCCACCGATCACCCAGGCAACGAGCTCATCGGCAACCGCAGAGAGCGCTTCGTCAACGCTATGCACCACGTCGACGCCCTCGTGGGTAAAGCCCATATCGCGCGTAAGCACGATATTGCGGCGGTTCTTGAGAGGACGCCCGCCGGGAAAACTCAGCAGCGTCTTGCGTCCCATGATAACCGGGCAGCCCTTGGTGCAGGCCACAAAATGGCGCATATCGGCGCGATTGGACACCACCATGTCGCCCTCGCACCCAATGCCCCAATCGTCACACACGGCGACGATAGCAGATAGCTTACACGTCATGAGCACCACCTACACCGCAATGGGAATGTTCTTGACCTGCGGGCCGTGCTCGTAGCCCTCGACGATCAGGTCATCGGTCGTAAACGCATAGAAGTCATGCACATCGGGGTTGAGCGTTACCTTGGGTGCCGCAAACTGCGGACGCTCGATAAGCTCGCGGACGATATCGACATGACGATCATAGATATGGGCGTCGGCGATCACGTGCAGCAGCTCACCGGGAATCATATCGACCGACTGCGCGACCATCATCAGCAAAATGGCGTACTGGCACACGTTCCAGTTGTTCGCGGCCAAAATGTCCTGGCTGCGCTGGTTGAGAATCATGTTGAGCGTCGGCTTGTCGTCCTGAGGACGCTGCGTCACGTTATAGGTCACGCTATAGGCGCACGGATAAAGGTGCATCTCGGACAGATCGCTAAACACGTACGTATTGGTCATAATGCGACGACTATACGGCGTGTGCTTAAGGTCGTACAGCACACGGTCCATCTGGTCGAAGTCGCCCTCGGCGTAATGGCTCTTCTGACCAATCTGATAGCCGTAGGCTTTACCGATGGAACCGGTCTCATCGGCCCACTCATCCCAGATATGGCTGTTGAGATCATGCACGTTATTGGACTTCTTTTGATAGATCCACAGAATCTCGTCCATGGCAGACTTAAGCGCTGTACGACGCAGGGTGAGCGCGGGGAACTCCTCGCGCAGATCATAGCGCGCCGTGACACCAAAGTTTTTAATGGTATAGGCAGGGGTGCCGTCCTCCCACACCGGACGGACCTTTTGGCCCTCGGTGGTGGTGCCATGGTCCAAGATATCGCGGCACATGGTTACAAACTGCTGATCAGCTTTGCTCATTGACCCTCCTGTCAGTCGCCTATAAGCGAGATTTATTGTAGCCCAGGCGCACGCGGCCCCACAGCCCAAACATAAGCCCTCATTTTCTGACATATGCCAGAAATTCCTTGCGCAAATCCGCACGTTCGCTATTCTATTGTTGACATATGTCAGATTTGGAGAGTGTATGGCTGGAAGACGCGAAAAACTGCGCCGCGTTGGGATCATCCCCGAATATCGCGGTTTTACCCCCGATGGCCTGGCGAGCGGCGATGCCATCGATATGACAGTCGACGAGCTCGAGGTGCTGCGCCTGTGCGACTTGGAAGGCCTTAACCAAGAGGCAGTCGCCCAGCACATGGGCATTGCCCGCGCCACGGTGACGGCAATCTGCAGCCGCGCGCATCGCAAGGTGGCCGATGCGCTGGTCAACGGACGGGCGCTCGTTATCGAGGGCGGCAATATCGCATACTCCCCCATCACCACGACAACGGCCGCATGGCCAGCAAAGGAGGTCGACACCATGAGGGTGGCAACGACGTACGACAACGGCAACATCTTTATGCACTTTGGCCGCAGCGAGCAGTTCACGATCTACGACATCCAGGATGGCAAGGTGCTCAACGAGCAGGTCGTAGGCACCGGCGGCACCGGCCACGGCGCCTTGGCGGGCCTGCTTGCCAACGGTGGCGTGGACACACTCATCTGCGGCGGCATCGGCGGCGGCGCCATCAACGCGCTTACCCAAGCCGGCATCACGGTATACGCAGGCGCCCAGGGTAGCTGCGACGCCTGCGTCGAAGCCCTTATCGCCGGCACGCTCGCACAAAACGGCGAGGCCACGTGCGGCTGCCACGGCCATCACGAGCACGAGGGTCACGAGGGCTACGGCTGCCACTAACGGCACGGCACCGCGAGCTCAAGGCGCGACGCTAAGCGCAACCTAACAATCAAAGCCAACAACAAAGGCCACCCGGTAGCTTCCGAGTGGCCTTTGCCATATCAAGCTGGAATTAGAGCTCTATTTCTTATTACGCATCTGCGCTTCCATCTGGCGCAGCAGCTCCATATCGGACTTGGGACCGCCCGTACCCAGGCCGCCCAGGCCGCCCAGACCCATAGCGTCCAGGCCAGGGATATTGGGCATGCGCATCTTCTTGCCCTTCTTACCCTTCTTGCCCTTCTTGCCGCCGGCCTGCGCCTGATTGGCCATCGTGCGCATGCGGCCCATCATCTTATTCATCTCGCCCCACTGCTTCATAAGGCTATTGACCTCGGTGGGGGTCACGCCGGCGCCCTTGGCAATGCGGGCACGGCGCTGGCCGTTGATGATGGAGGGGCGAAGGCGCTCCTCCTTGGTCATCGACATGATGATGGCCTCGTTCTTATCGAAGATACCTTCGTCCAGGTTACCACCCATCTGGTTAAGCGCACGCTGGCCACCGGGGAGCATGCCCAGAATGCCCTTCATGCCGCCCATCTTCTTGACGGCCTTCATCTGGTCGAGCATGTCGTTCATGGTAAAACCCTCGCGCAGCATACGCTCGGCAGCCTCGAGCTGCTCGGCGTCGGCCGCCTCCTGGGCCTTCTCGATAATGCCGACGACGTCGCCCATGCCTAAAATGCGCTTGGCCATGCGGTCGGGGTAGAACGGCTCCAGCGAATCGGGCTTCTCGCCCATGCTCACGAACTTAATGGGCTTGCCGGTCACCTGGCGCACGGAAAGCGCGCCGCCGCCACGGGCGTCGCCATCGAGCTTGGAGATGATCACGCCGTCAAAGTCGGTGCGCTCGGCAAAGGTCGAGACGACGTTGACGATATCCTGGCCGGTCATGG
>RPYR01000183.1 GCA_008671285.1 Collinsella aerofaciens
ACTGGAAGGCGGACGCCGCCGAGGAGGGCGGCAACGTCGTCGCTTCCGTCATCTGCTACGACGCCCCCGAGGATGAGCGCGAAGCGGCCTGCCGCGCCCTTGGAGCCGAGCTCGCCTAGCGGCAATGAGCTCCGCCCGCAACGCGCATTGCAACAAAACACATTCGCGTCCCAACAAAAACGGGAGCCGGATCACATCCGGCGCCCGTTTTCTTCTATGTCATTCATATAAAGCGGCTACGAGATATTGCCCAAGAACGCCTTGGTGCGCTCGCTCTTGGGGTGGTCGAAGACCTCGCTCGGCGTACCCTCTTCCACAATGACGCCGCCGTCCATAAAGACGACGCGGTCGGCGACATCGCGGGCAAAGCCCATCTCGTGCGTCACGACGATCATGGTCATACCGTCGTGCGCCAGGTCGCGCATGACGCCCAGAACGTCGCGCACGAGCTCAGGGTCGAGCGCCGACGTGGCCTCGTCAAAGAGCATCACGTGCGGGTTCATCGACAGGGCGCGGGCGATGGCCACGCGCTGCTGCTGGCCGCCCGAGAGCTGGCTCGGCATAAAGTCGATGCGCTCGGCCAGGCCGACCTTGGTCAGCTCCTCGACGGCAATCTTCTCGGCCTCTTCCTTGCTGCGCTTGAGCACCTTCTGCTGCGCGAGCATGACGTTCTTTTTGACTGACAGGTGCGGGAACAAATTGAACTGCTGGAACACCATACCCAGATGCGTACGTACTTTGTTAAGGTCGACGCCCTTGGCGCACACGTCCACGCCCTCAACGACAATCGAGCCGCTCGTGGGATGCTCCAGACGATTGATGCAGCGAAGCATCGTCGACTTGCCCGAGCCCGAAGGACCCAGGACTACGACGACCTCGCCCTTGTGCACATCCAGATCGATATCGCGCAGGACCACGTTATCGCCAAAGGCCTTCTGGAGGTTCTTGATGCTGACGACGACCTCGTTCGCGTTATTGGTTTCGCTCATGATAGGACCTCCTTACAGACCGGCGATGTGATCGGCGGGCGTCGCGACAACCTGTCCGGCACTCTTGGTGGGACGCTTCTTTTTGGTTTCGGCCGTGTCCAAAAGCCTCGCCTCAAGACCGCTCACCAAGCGAGCAAGCGGCAGGGTGATGACCAGATAGAACAGGGCGGCAACCACGTACGGTGTAATGGAGCCCGTCGTGGCCACGATGGTACGGGCGTTCATGACGATCTCGACCACGCCCACGGCCGCAAGCAGCGACGTATCCTTGTAAAGCAAGATAAACTCGCTGGTCAGCGTAGGCAAAACATTGCGGAACGTCTGCGGAATCATAACGTAGAGCAGCGTCTGGAAGGCATTCATGCCCAGAGAGCGAGCAGCTTCGTTTTGGCCCTTGGGGATCGATTGAATACCGGCACGGAAGATCTCGCATAGGTACGCAGACGAGTTCATGGCCATGACGATAACGCCCAAGACATAGTCGTCCACCTTGACGCCGGCCAACGGCAGACCGAAGAACGCGATATAGATCTGCAGGAACGCCGGCGTACCGCGAATGATATTCACGTAGATGCCGGCGAGGCAACGCAGGATGCGCGACTTGGAGATGCGCATGAGCGACAGGGCAAAACCGAAGGGAATTGCCAGCGGAAACGCCACAAGCACGATCGAAAGCGACATAAGGAAGCCCTTAAAGACGATCGGCAGGCTTTGGACCAAAATGACCGGGTTCAAGAACAGGCGCAGGAACATATTGGAGTTCCAGGCCTCGACCCACGGCTGCTCCTTAAGATCGGCCAGGAAGTTATCGAAGGCCGTCACGCCCTTGATCTCGACGGAAGGAATTTTTGAAATCTTCTTGGTCGAACCGTCGGCGAGCGTATAGGTGCCACTAAAGGCCTCATCGCCGCCCTCGACGGGAAACGTCACGCCGTAAACCTCGACACGGAAATAGCCGCCGGCAGGCGCCGTCTCGCCAAAATCAATCTTGAGCGTCTGGCCGTCAGCCTTGCACGTGGGCTTCATGGGCGTACGATCCATGAGGTCCTCGCCCGAGAGCATCGTCAATCGCGTGTCATCGGTACCAAACGTCGTGCCGTCGACAAACGTCAGCGAAAGACCGCTCAGCTCCTCATCGGCATCGGCCTGGACCTCCCAGGTAATGCGCGTCTCGGTACCGCCGACCACAGCGCTGCCCGAACCAGTGTTGGGTCGGGCGGTAATCTTTGCGGTCTCAAGCGCCTGGGCGGTCGTGGGCGCATATGCCCCTGCGCACACCAGCGCGAGCGTCACGGCCATGGCGCAGGCTAGCTTTTGAAGCAAGGCGGGCAGTGGAAAACGCTGCTCCGCGGCTCCTTTGTTCAGTCGAGACAAGGTGGCTCCTATCGTAGAAGTTGCCGGCAAAACGAGACGGAAATACTCTCCGTCAAGAGAAGCGCAAAGGCCCTCTCCGCCAAAACGGAAAGGGCCCGCGAGCAATCAAGTAGCTATTTTACTTGATGTTGTACTTAGCCATGAGGGCGTCAACGGTACCGTCGTCGGTCAGGTCCTTGATGGCCTGGTTGATGTCGTCCTTGAGCTTGGTGTTGCCCTGGTTGATGGCGATGGCGTACTCCTCGCCGGTGCTAATCTGCTTAATGGTCTGGCAGGTGTTGAACTGCTCGGCGGTCAGCTGGCTGGCAACAGAGCGGTTGGTGACTACGGCGTCGCCCTTATCGGACTGCAGGGCGCTGAAGCACTCGGTGGCGTCCTTGTAGGGGACAATCTTGGCCTTGGGGAAGTTCTCCTGGGCAAAGGACTCGGCGGTCGAGCCAGACTGGACGATGATGGTAGCATCGGCGTTGTTGAGCTTCTCGCTGTAGTTGTCGGCCGTGATGTCGGTGTTATCGACCTTGGTCACGATAGCCTGATCGTCCATGTAGTAGGAATCGGAGAAAGTGACTTCCTTCTCACGCTCGGGCGTGTCGGTGATAGCCGCGATGGAGACGTCATATTTGGCACCCGAAGCGACGCCCGGAACCAGCGTGTCAAAGTCATTGTTGACATACTCGACATCCAGGCCCAGCTTGTCGCCGATAGCCTTGATGAGCTCAAGGTCAAAGCCCTGATAATCGCCGTTGTCATCCTTGTACTCAAACGGAGCGTACTCGGCAGAGGTGCCGACGGTCAGCGTACCGTCCTTGACGAGCGCGTACTCCTTGGAGCCGTCGACCTTCTCGACCTTAGCGTCGTCAGAGCTGCTGGAACCGGCATCAGAACCAGAGGTGGCGTTGGACGAGCCGCAGCCCGTCAGAGCGAGGGCGAGCGCCATAGCACCCGTGGCGGCAAATGCGCCAAGCTTCTTCAGCTTCATAATCAGTCTCCTTCCAATGACCCCACGTGATTCAGAGGTCTGCAAAAACTGAGGGTTATTATGCACCCGCTTGGAAGAATCCGCAATTAGAAAACTGATTGAAACAAACCCATAACGTGAATGGAGCACTCCACTTTATGACAGTCATCACTGCTGCAATGACCTTAACAATTTGATTTCAGCCGCATAACCTGCAAGTTCGTTCGGTGTCTCCAAAATGAATGGCAATGCGCGCAAGCGGCCATTCGATACAATATTCTGCATAACCTGCATACCGCCGCCAAACTCTTCGCTACCCAGGTAGCCCTTACCGATGCATTCGTGGCGGTCCTTATGGGCGCCGCAGGGATTCTTGGAGTCATTGATATGCACGGCGCGCAGGCGCTCGATACCCACCACGCGATCGAACTCGTCGAGTACACCGTCAAGATCGTGGACGATGTCATAGCCGGCGTCATTCACATGGCAGGTGTCCAGGCAAACGCCCAACTTGGCCGACAGCTCGGGGCGCTTGTCGGCAACGCCCTCGATGATGAGCGCCAGCTCCTCAAAGCTGCGGCCCACCTCGGTGCCCTTGCCGGCCATGGTCTCGAGCAGCACCG